>JAJAZB010000506.1 GCA_026785975.1 Cytophagaceae bacterium
ACCGTGTAAGTTCCGGCTTTAGCGTAGTCATGGGTGGGATTAGCCGCCGTTGATGTAGTACCGTCGTTAAAATTCCAGGTGTAGCTGGTCGCGTTTTTCGACTGATTCGTGAATGTTACTTTCAAATTACTGGCCGTCCAGGTCCAATCAGCAACAGGCAATACGGCGGCGGCTTTTACTGGGATTGTCACGGTCTTTTGGGCCGTTTGATTTTTGGCATCGGTTGCTGTGAGTTTTACCGAATAATCCCCCGCTTTGGTAAATTCTTTGGTCGGGCTTACGGCAGTCGAGGTGGTGCCATCGCCAAATCCCCACTGATAACTGGTTGCATTTTTTGAAGTGTTCGTAAACGTAATCTTGACGGGAGCGGTCAGGTTACTACTGGGTGAATACGTGAAATCGGCTACCGGCGTTGTGCTTAAAACAGCGGCATTAACGGTGATGTCCGCCGAATAGTCTGCCGAAGTTGTTTTACCCGTTGCCGTCAGTTTTATTTTATACGTACCCGCTTTAGTAAACTCCTTTGCGGGATTTGCCTCGGTTGAAGTCGTACCATCGCCAAAATCCCAGCGGTAGGTCTCGGCGTTTTTCGACGTATTCGTGAATGCAATTTTGACGGGAGCCGTCAGATTTTGGCTCGGCGAGTAGGTAAAGTTGGCCACCGTTGAGCCACCGCCTCCTGTTCCCCCACCTGGGTTGCGATCCACGAATTCGTAATCCGTACAGCCATTTTCTTGTACGCTGACCCGCCCACTAAACTTCGTACCGTCTTCACCCGTAGCAGTGAAGTCGTGGGTGCCCGCTTCGAGTTTGGCGGTTACATACCCGCTTTCGTCGCAATCAGGGGCGTAGGGCTGGTACGAAGTAATTTTTCCAATCGACTGATTTTTCAGAAAAACTTCGATGTACGAACCACCCAGGGTTTTGGAGGCCGTCCAGAACACCACCTGGCCGAGTGGCTTGGGCTGCTCTTCATCTTTACAGGACAGCGCCACCATCAGGAGCATCAACCAGGCGAGTACGCTACGGGGTGAGAGAAGAATTGTTTTCATGACTAAAAAGGGAAAGAAGTGAAACACCCGCCAAAGGTCGGGTCTGATTCGGGGTTGAATCAACGGGAAAAACACTCTTTCGGCAGGGGTATTTTCCCCGCTCACCGGTCAAACCTGGTGCTTGGTGCATCGTGCAGTGTTAACTAATGCCAGAATAACTATGCCCTATGCACTCTGCCCTATGCCCTACCCTTGCCCATCCCGTACTTTTTCCGCACCTTTCGCGGACGAATTCTTACTCATCCCACCCTATGCCTTTCACTGGATTCCACGCCCTAAAACCGTTGCGCGCACTGCCATTTTTGTGGTTGACGCTCAGTGCCTGCTCTAATTTTTCGGAAGTCAGCGTCAGTAGCCGCAACTTCGACGATGAAATCGAGCAAACCCAAAACCTCGTGTTCACCTTCAGCAAAGACCTCGTTGGCGAGCGCGATCTCGACAACTGGTCGGCGACGCCCTACGTGGAATTCACGCCGAGCGTACCCGGCAAATTCCGCTGGACGGCTCCGAACGAACTCGTCTTTTCACCCGCGACGGCCTTCGCCCCGGCCACGACCTACCGGGCCGAACTGTCGGATCGGCTGTTGGACGGGGTCAAGGACAAGGGCTGGCGCGTGTCGGGCGATGACCTGGATTTTCACACGCCATTTTTGCAAGCCACCGCGCCGGAAGTCTACTGGACCAAGGCCCGGAGTGGTCAGCCCGTGGCGCGGGTCAAACTGGCGTTCAACTACCCCGTCAGCCCCAACGAAGTGGCCAGTCGACTGAAAGCCGAGGTCGATGGCCAGTCGGTACTCGCGCAGGTATCGCCTACGATGGCGGCACCCGTCATCCCCGTGACCCTGCCCGACGTGCGAAGCGCCCGCGAGGCGAAACCCTTGAAAATCACGCTGGCCGAGGGTTTGGGTATTCCCAACACGGCTTTCAAAAGTGACAAGGTGATTGAATTAAATACGAGTTTGCCCAGCCCGTTTTTGCTGGAAGTGGTTGACGTTCAATCGGGTTTTGAAAACGGACAAGGCTTCGTCCGGGTGGTGACGACGCAGGAACTGCGCACCGAATCGCTCGAAGGCGGCTACCAACTCAACGGTACCGCCCCCGAGCCGGAAACGCGTTACGACAGCCTGGGCAACCCGATAAAAACGCCGCCGCCCGTTGCCCCGCAACTCCAGACCCGCGCCGAATTGACCGAAAATGGCTTTATCCTCCGGGGCGATTTCAACGAAAGCGACACCTACACGCTGACCCTCAACGAGCAGTTGAGCGGGGTACTCGGGGCCAAACTCACCGAGCCGCAAACGAAGGACGTATTTTTCGGTAAAATGCCCGCCCGCATTGCCTTTGCCCATCGCAAAGCCATTTACCTCCCCGCCAATGGTACCCGCAACATCGGCGTCGACATCGTGAATTTGCCCAAAGTGACCGTCAAAATTTCGAGACTTTACGAAAACAACCTGCTCCTCTACCTGCGCCGGAACCGCTACGCCGAGTACGACGAAAACACCGGCGAACCCAGCAAGAGCTATAGTTACAACGACGACTACGACGGGAGCCTGACCGATGTGTTGGTCAATAAAAAAGTCGATACCGACAACCTCGCCCGGCGCAACGGCGTGTCGGTACTCAACCTGACGATGCCCGGCAGCGAGCAGTCGCCGGGCCTCGCCGCGCGGGGCGTGTACCTCGTCAGCGTGGCTTCCGACGAAGAATATTACCAGCGCGACACCCGGCTGGTGAGCATTTCGGATATTGGCCTGATGGCCCGGCAGTCGGCGGACGAAGTGCTGGTTTTTGCCAATTCCATCCAAACGGCCAAACCGCTGAGCGGGGTAGAAATCAACCTCGTCAGCACAAACAACCAGACTTTTTTGACGGGAAAAACGGACGCGGATGGCATCGCGCGGTTCAAGGACCTGAAAACCCAAAGCGGCGGTTTCAAACTCGCCCTGCTCTCGGCCCGCACCAATGAGGATTTCAACTACCTGCTCCTGGACGATGCCAAAGTGGAAACCAGCCGCTACGACGTCGAGGGCCGCCGCGACCACCCGAGCGGATTTGAGGCGTTCGTGTACGGTGACCGCGACATTTACCGCCCCGGCGAAACCATCCACCTCAACACCGTTTTGCGCACCCAAGCCTGGGAAACCGTGGGCAAGGTTCCGCTGAAAATCAAATTGTTGCAACCCAACGGCCGCGAGTACCAGAGTTTCCGCCTGGAAACCAACGAGCAAGGTGCCGCCGACCTCGCCGTACCGCTCGACCGCGCCGTGGTGACGGGCAACTACACCGCCGAAATTTATAATGGCAATGACGTGTTGCTGGCCTCCAAGTCGCTGAGCGTCGAGGAATTCATGCCTGATCGGATTAAGGTCGACGTGGTTTCGGACCGGGAAACCTACCAGGCTGGGCAGACGGTGCTGCTTTCTTCCACCGCCACCAACCTGTTTGGCCCGCCCGCCGCCGACCGCAACTACGAAATGGAATTGCAGTTGACCCGCAAAGCGTTTGCTCCTAAAGGATTTCAAGGCTACGCCTTTGACATCGAGGACAATACACAATTTGAAAAAGTCCTCCGCCAGGGTCGCACCGACGCGCAAGGCCGGGCGACAGAGCGCTTTACTTTACCCGACGCCACCCGCGACGTGGGCGTACTGGAAGGCAAGGTTTACGTAACAATTTTCGATGAAACCGGGCGGCCCGTCAACCGGCTCAAGCGCTTCGACGTGTACACCCAACCCGTGCTCTACGGCATTGGACTCAGTAGCCGGTACGTGGGCACGGGCGCACCGTTGCCGATTCCGCTGGTGGCCCTCGACCCGGCGGGCAAAGCCGTGGATGCCAGCGCCCAGGTTGATATTTTACGCATTGACTACCAGACGGTTATCGAGAAACAAGGCGATCAACTCCGGTACGTTTCGCGCCGCCAACCCAAAGTGGTGTACAGCCGCGCGGTCGCTTTCAAAGGCGGCAAGGGGCAGGTGAGTTATACACCCACGCTCTCAGGTGAGTACGAAATTCGGGTGGCTCGACCCGGCGCGAAAGCGTTCAGCGCGGTGACGTTTTACGCCTACGGCTACGGCAGTACCCAGGCAACCTCATTTGAAGTCGACAACGAAGGCCGGGTCGACATGACGTTCGATAAAGAAAAATATAGCGTCGGCGACCGGGTGAGAGTGCTTTTCAAAACGCCTTTTGCCGGAAAACTTTTGATTAGCGTCGAACGAAATAAAGTGCTCGAAACCCACGTGCTCGACACCGACCAGCAATCCGCCGAGTGGAGTTTTAAGCTCAGCGACGCCCACTTGCCCAACGTGTACGTGGCCGCAACGCTCATCCGCCCAATGGACGGCCCTAATCTTCCCCTGACGGTGGCCCACGGCTACGCGGGCGTGACGGTCGAAAAATCGGACAACAAACTGCCCGTCGAGGTGCGGGTGGCGCAAACGGCGCGTTCAAAAACCCGGCAACGCGTGACGGTGAAAACCAGCCCCAACGCCGAAGTGACCGTCGCCGTGGTCGACGAGGGTATTTTGCAGTTGAAAAACTTCCGTACGCCTGACATTCACGGGTACTTTTACGCCAAACGCGCCCTCGAAGTCGGCGGGTTCGATTTGTATCCCTTCCTGTTTCCCGAACTCAGCATCAGGAGCAACAGCAGCGTGGGCGGCGACGGGTACAACCTCGAAAAACGCATCAATCCGCTCGCCAACGGGCGCGTCAACCTCGTGGCGTTTTGGTCGGGGCAGTTGAAGGCCGACGGGTCGGGCGAGGCAAGTTTTGAAGTCGACATTCCGCAGTTTAGCGGCGACCTGCGCGTGATGGCCGTGGCGTACAAAAACGAAGCCTTCGGGTCGGGCAATGCCAACGTGAAAGTGGCCGACCCGCTCGTGTTGAGTACCGCGCTCCCGCGTTTTCTCAGCCCCGGCGACGAGGTGACGGTGCCGGTCAGTTTGACCAACACGACCAAAAAAATAGCCAATGCTACCGCCACCCTGACGTTGAGCGGCGCGCTCGAAGCCGTCAACGGCGCGACCCAAACCGTCATGATTGCGCCGGGGCGCGAGGGACGGGCCATGTTTTCAATCCGGGCCAAATCCGCCATCGGTACCGGTTCGGTGCTGGTGACGGTGAAGGGGTTGAACGAAACATTTACCGAGAAAATAAGCCTTAGCGTCCGCCCGGCGGCCAGTCTGGTCAAAACGGCGACCTCGGGGCAGGTAGCGGGCGGGCAAACCGTGGCGGTCAATCTGCCCAGCGATTTCTTGCCCTCGACGGTGCGCTCGCAGGTACTGGTGAGCCGCTCGCCGTTGGTCGCTTTTGCCGACGCCGTGCAGGGTTTGCTCGGCTACCCCTACGGTTGTTTGGAACAGACGGTTTCCAAAGCCTTCCCGCAACTGTACATCGCTGATTTTTTGAAAACCCTCAAAGCGGCAAAAGCGCCCACCGGAGCCAACGACCAAAATCCCAACGCCACCGTGCAGGCGGCCATCCGCAAATTAGAAACCCTGCAACTCGGCAACGGCGGCCTGAGTCGTTGGCAGGCCGGTGACGCGCCCGACGCCTGGAGTTCGGCCTACGCCGCGCATTTTTTACTGGAAGCGCAAAAAGCTGATTTTGAAGTGACTGCCCGCGTTTTGGTTCGTCTACTCGACTATCTCACCGCCCAAAGCAGTACCCCGGCCACGGAAACCGAGGCGATTTATAACGCCGACGGGAGCATCAGCAACCGCCGCGTGGCCAAGCGCGAAGTGGTGTACAGCCTGTACGTGCTGGCGCTGGCGGGTAAGCCCAACCGCGCCGTGATGAACTTTTACAAAGCCAGTCCTACGCTGCTTACGCCCGACGAACGCTACCTGCTGGCGGCAACTTACGCGCAGGCGGGCGACCAGGCCAGTTTGAAGGCGCTGTTGCCCAAAACCTACCCCAACGACCGCACCGTGCGCGAAACGGGGGGCAGCCTGAGTTCGCCCGTGCGCAACGTGGCTCTGACGCTCAATTCCCTCATCGAAACCGACGCGAACAACATTCAGATTCCGGCGCTGGCCCGGCTGCTTTCCACACAACTCAAAAATACACCGTACCTCAACACCCAGGAAACGGCTTTTGCGACGCTGGCCCTGGGCAAACTGGCCCGCCGCGCCGCCCAGAGTACGGCAACCGCCACCGTGCTGAGCAACGGGCAAGCGGTCGGGACGTTTAGCGGAACTGATTTAGTGTTGACCAAAAATCTTGGTCAAAATCTGGCCTTGCGCACCGCCGGGCGCGGAACGCTCTATTATTTCGCGCAGCGGGAAGGATTGAGCGCGTCGGGAAAAGTGGAAGAACTGGATAATTTTCTGCGCGTTCGTCGGACGTTCCTAACCCGCGACGGACAGCCGCTGAGCGAAGCGCGTTTTCAGCAAAACCAGTTGGTGGTCGTGAAAATTACCGTTGAAAGTACCAGTGGCCTGACCATCGATAACGTCGTCGTGACCGACCTGCTGCCCGCCGGATTGGAAGTGGAAAACCCCCGCCTGACGGCCGAACGGGAATTGAGTTGGGTGAAAGACCAGAGTACGCCCGAGCACTTCGACCTGCGCGACGACCGCATCAACTATTTCACGTCGGTCGATGCTAAACCCCGGACGTTTTATTACCTCGCGCGAGCGGTGTCACGGGGGAAATTTATCCTCGGCCCCGCCTCGGCGGATGCCATGTACCGGGGCGAATACCGGAGTTACCACGGGGCGGGCGTGGTGGTGATCGAGTAGGGAAATTCCACAAAAAAGCCTTCTCTGAATATTCAGAGAAGGCTTTTTTGTGGAATGAAGAACTAATTACCTGGCGATAAACGGCCCGGCAATGGCCAACACCTCGGCGCGGGTAAGCGGCTCGTCGAAGGCTTCCGTGGCGGTTACAAACGTTACGGCTGCGTTGTCGAGTGCCCGGTAGGCGCGCAAGTCGAGTCCAGCCTGGGTGGGGTTATTTTCTCCGTTATAAACCGCCTGAATCACCGCGTTGTCCGGGTTGATCTCGGTGTTGTTTAGCGTAATCCAGGGTTTGATCGTCGTCGAAAAATTAGCGGCCCGGCGCATCTGACGGATTTGCGAGGCATGACGCGCTTCAACTGAATGGATGCGCAGGGCCGCCGTGAGTACGTCACCGGTGCGGAGTAGATTGGGGGCCTGGCCTTTGTAGGCCCGTACCCCGGTGTCTTCGAGGGTCTGGGCTACGGCCAGGAACAATTCGTAGCTGTTGAAAACGTTTGCGAATGGCCCGGTGCCGCTACCACTACCCCCCGAAAAGTCGAACTTCGGTTTAGCCACCGGCGTAGCGCCCGCTCCGGTGATGGCCGTGCGCAGAAACGCAACGTGCTGCGTTTCGTGGGTACTGATGGTCTGAATGGCACCCAGGGCGGCTCCCGCCGGAATCAGGCCCGTTTTGGCCAACGCGGTGGTGTAAAACTCGGCCTCCAGGTATTCGAGCGTCAGGGCAAAATTGAGTACTTCCAACAGGCCAGCCGGTGCCTGACCGTACGCTTTTTTGAACATGGCCCCGAGAGCGACCGGTATTGCCGTGGCGGCCAGTTTTTTACCCAGGTTGGCAAACTGACGCATGGCCGACCGGCGCGTATCGAGCCGGTCGTGGATTTCGGGGTCAGCTTGTTCGATTTGACTGAAAAGTTGATTGAGGTTCATAAAGTCGGGTGATTAAGCGATTGGCAGATTTGTAGCGTCGATGGTGTTGCGGACGAAGGGTTGCGCCAAAATAATAACTTCGGTCGGCGTCCTGACGACATCCAGGCCATTGGCATCGACGACCTCACTGTTGGCAAAACTGCCATTGCTGATCAAATTACGGATGTAGGCGGCGTGGCGGGCCTCAACCGAGACAATCTTCCCGGCAATCGTCAGGTAATCCGCCGACGTGAGGTAACGCCCCGCGCCGTTGTAGGCCGATACGCCCAGGTCTTCGAAGGTTTTTGCCGTGGCCAAAACGCTTTCACGGCTCGAAAAATTGATTTTGCTGAAATCAGGCGTCAACCCGCCGATGGCACTTATACCCAATGCGGCTTTAAAAAATTCCCGGTGTGCTACTTCGTGATCGCGAATATCGGTCAGTAAGGCCGTTTCAGCGGCGGTGATTCCCGAATACTGGGTTTGGATCACCTGGATGTAGAAAGCGGCTTCCAATTGTTCCAGCGCGTAGGCGTAGTTGAGAATGCCAATATCCCCCGAACCTAAATTGACCGTCTCGCCGTACGTCAGCGGATTGGGGTCGTCTTTGGTACAGGCGGCGGCCAACAAGCCCGTACCAAGCACCGAAACTCCGGCGTAACGCAGGAAATTGCGCCGATGCATGGGGCGGGGCAACCCGGCTTCCAGGGTACCTCCCGGCTTGGTCGTCATCGATGATTTCATGAAGAGCAGAATTTTTGGTGAAGTCGAAGTATGATGTCTTTAAAACCGGATGAAAACGGTTTTGTTAACCGATTTTTTTATGAAAAACCTGTGCCATTCGTTTTCTAACGGACAAATATACGCGCAACGATTGGGGAAATACATAAAAATGTTGGAGGCACCGGGAGAATTTCCCCGACACCTCCAACGCGAACTGAATCGATTTTATGCTTGCGGTTACGCTTTGATAAACGGTTTGATAATCACCAGAACCTGATCCCGGCTCAAGGGTTCATCGAAAGACTCCGAAGCCGCACCCGACGAAATCATTTGCCCGCCGATGTTGGTAATGTTGATGGTTGCCTGGGACACCGTGCCTTCACCGGCGTAGTTGGCGGCAACCAAGGCATTGTTCGTGCCCAAACCCGGATCGTCGCCGGTAATCCAGGGCTTCACCGTGGGTGCAAAACCGGCAGCCCGGTTCATTTGCCGGACGTGCGAGGCGTGCCGCGCTTCGACCGAGTGAATGTTGAGCGCGGCGGTCAGCACGTCGCCTTTGCCGAGCAGATTGGGCGCCTGGCCTTTGTACGCCCGTACGCCCGTGTCCTCCAGCGTCTGGGCAACGGCCAGAAACAATTGGTAGCTATTGAAGGCGTCTTTGAACGGACCAGTGCCACTGCCACTACCCCCCGAAAAGTCGAACGTTGGTTTGGCCACGGGCATACCACCCGCTGCCGTGATGGCCGTCCTCAAAAACGCCACGTGTTGCGTTTCGTGGGTGCTGATGGTCTGAATCGCGCTCACCGAGGCACCCGCCGGAATCAGGCCGCTTTTGGCCAGGGCTGTGGTGTAAAACTCCGCCTCCAGGTACTCCAGCGTCAAGGCGTAATTGAGTACTTCCAGAACGGTGAGGGTTGTCTGGCCGTACGCCTTGCGAAACATCGAACCAAAGGCAACGGGCACCGCAGCGGCGGCGAGTTTTTTGCCGATACCGGCAAACTGACGCATCGCCGTGCGCCGGGAATCAAGCCGACCGTAGACTTCAGGATCGTGCTTTTCAATTTCGGTCAAAAGATGCAATACATTCATGAGTTCAATGCTTTTTAAAGAGTTGGATGAATTATTTCGGTAGTCCGCTGAAGTCGATCGTGTTCTTGACGAACTTCCCGGCTATCGCCAGTACCGCAGCCGGATCTTTGTGGATTTCCAACCCGTTGGCATCGATTACTTCGCTGTTGGCAAAACTGCCACTGCTAATCAAATTACGGATGTAAGCGGCGTGGCGGGCTTCGACCGAGACAATTTTGCCCGCTAACGTCAGGTAAGTGGCATCTTTGATGAGTTTACCGGCTCCGTTGTAGGCCGATACACCCAGGTCCTCGAAGGCTTTAGCCGCGCCCAGTACGCTGGCCCGATTCGTAAAGTTGATGGAGGTAAAATCGGGTGTCAGCCCAGCGATGGCCATTGTCCCCAACGCGGCTTTGAAAAATTCCCGGTGCGCCACCTCGTGATCGCGGATATCGGTCAGCATCGCTGTTTCGGCGGCCGTAATTCCCGTATATTGGGTTTGGATCACCTGGATGTAGAAGGCGGCCTCCAACTGCTCCAACGCGTAGGCGTAGTTAAGAATACCGATGTCACCCGTGCCCAGATTCACGCTCGTTCCGGTGGAGCCTCCGGGGGTGGTCATGTCGTCATCTTTATTACAGGCGGCAACAACCAGCAACGTGGTCGCGGCGGCGGAAGCACCCGCAAAGCGCAGAAAATTGCGCCGATGCATGGCGCGGGGTAGTCCTTCTTCCGAAGGACTACCTGCCGTTTTGTTACTTGAAAAGAGATTCATAAAACTGAGTTTTAGGAAAAATGGAAGAAAATATAATGGTTAGTGGATCATTGAACGTACCCTCGTTTGCAAACGTCCGCTCCAATCGATTCGACACTTTCACCTGACAATTCTACTTACGTACCGAAACAGATTTCAGATTTTTCTCGCTCTGTGGAATTTATTGCTCTGATTGGGTAGTTTCACAAACAATTGTCCAAAGTCCCTATCCCAACGCCTTGAGCCAAAGGGCATACCTTTTGCCCAGGTGTGTATTGTTTACCACTAAATTCTTTTTCATTGCATGAAAAAACTGACTTTTTTCCTTCTGGCTATCTCCGCCCTCCTGTTCACCCGTTGCGGAGTCAACAAGCAAATCGCCGAAGCCAAAGCACTGGGCGACTGCAAATTCAACATCAATTCAGCCGACAGCGTTTATCTGGCGGGCGTCGACGTTCGTCAGTTTCGTAGTATGCGTGATTTCGATCTGACCCGCTACCCGCAGTTGGGGCTGGCGGTGTTGCGCAAGAACGTCCCCCTCGACGTGCGTATCAACCTCGGCGTCACCAATCCGACCAACCGGTTAGCGGCCATCAATCAGTTGGAATACCGGATTTTGTTGAAGGGCACTGAGTTGTTCAACGGCTTTCTCAACCAACGCATCGAAGTGGCTCCGGGCGGTGGGCAAACGAGCATTCCCATCCGCCTCAACGCCAACGCGTACAGCCTGCTGACCGACGCCAACACCCGCGATTCGTTCCTCGAACTGGTGCGCAACCTGGCGGGTGCCGAAGATGCCAAAGCCACCCGCTTGACGATCAAGATCAAGCCAACACTGGCGCTGGGCAACAAGCAGGTCAACTACCCCGGCTACATCACCATCGACCAGGACGTGACGAACAAGATTTTGTTGGGGAAATAAGAGGGGCGCAAAAACACGGAATTGAAAGGCCCTTGAAAAAACAAACCGCCGCTCCGGGTTGGGGCGGCGGTTGGACTGGTGCCGAAGGCGAGACTCGAACTCGCATGAACTTGCGTTCACACGCCCCTGAAACGTGCGTGTCTACCAGTTTCACCACTTCGGCGCAGTTTGGGAGCGCAAATATAGCGTGGCGTGGTGCGAGTTTCCAAAGGCTGCCGGGCCGGTTTGAATTTATTTTTTGAAACGGATTGCACCCGAATTTACCCCCAACCAGCCCCCACCCCCCGAAGGGGGCTACACGCCTGGGGCTTTTCCTGCCTAAAATTTTCAGCTACGAAAAGCCCCCTTCGGGGCGGTCCGACGATTCGGTTGGGGGGCTGGTTGGGGGTATTTTTTCACAAATCAAAACCATCGCCCTGCTTCGGGATGTCGATCCTCGGCCAGCCCGCTGCCAACAACCGTTCGCGGAAATTTTCCTGCACCTCCAGGTCGCCGTGAACGAGGAACAGGCGTTGTACTTTTTGCTTGTCCTGGCAATCCAGAAACTGCATCATCTCGGCGTAGTCGCCGTGCGCCGAAAACGAATCCATCACCGCCACGCGGGCGTTGACCTGAAAACGATCGCCAAAAATGGTTACTTCCCGGTCGCCGCGTTTGAGCGCCCCGGCGAGCGAACTGGGCGAGGCGTAACCGACCAGTAAAATCGTGTTTTTCGCGTCCTCCACGTTGTTTTTGATATGGTGCTTGATACGCCCCGCCTCGGCCATACCCGACGCGGAAATGATAATGCCGGGTTCCCGTGACGCATTGATGGCCTTGGATTGTGCCACGTCCGAGACGTAGTGCAGATTCGGAAAATCGAAGGGATTGCCGTCGTGGGCCGTGTATTTCAGGATTTCGGGATTAAAACATTCCGGGTGCTGGCTCATCACGCGGGTGGCATTGACCGACAGCGGACTATCCACGTACACCGGCAACCGGGGCAGCAGGCCCTCGCTGGAAAGCCGATCGAGCGCGTAAACCAACTCCTGCGTCCGGTCGACGCTGAACGCCGGAATGATAACTTTCCCGCGATTTTCCACGCAGGTTTCCCGCACCAGTTTCAGCAAACCCGCTTTCACGTCGGCCTCGACGGGGTGTAGCCGGTCGCCGTAGGTGGATTCGCAAATGATAAAATCGGCCTGCGGAAATACCTCCGGCATCCGCAAAATCTTGTCGTGCGGGCGGCCAATATCGCCGCTGAAAAACAGCCGTTTTTCAGCACCCGCTTCCTGAATGGTTAGCGACACCGCCGCGCTGCCCAGAATATGACCGGTATCGGTAAATAAAAGCCGCACGTCCGGGGCAATGCGGCGGTCTTCGTGGTACTCGACTGATTGGAAAAGACCCATAGCCCGGTCCACGTCGTCGTCGGTGTAAAGCGTTTCAAGCAGTTCCTGATCCCGTTTTTTTCGTCGGCGATTGACCCGCTCGAGGTCGGTTTCCTGAATTCGGGCGCTATCGCCGAGCATCAGGTCGCACAAGTCTTTGGTGGCGGACGTGCAGTAAATCGGTCCCCGAAATCCCTGCGCGACCAACCGGGGAATCAGGCCCGAGTGGTCGATGTGGGCGTGACTGAGCACGAGCACGTCGACGGTTGCGGGGTCGAAACCGAACTTTTGGTTGTACTCGTCGGTGTTGAGTCCCTGAAAAAGTCCGCAGTCGAGCAACACGCGGGTGCCCTTTTCGGTCGTGACGAGGTGCTTGCTACCGGTTACCTGCCGGGCCGCGCCGAAGAATTGGATTTTCATGGTTTATGGTTTGAGAGTTTGAAAAGTTTGAGGGTTTGAAAAGTTTGAGGGTTGACGGTTTGAGGTTTGACAGGGTTTGAGGTTTGACAGGGTTTGATGATACTGATTTTTACTGCATGACGAACCGCCTCAAACTTTTCAAACCCTCAAACCTCAAACCTTCCTGTCAAACTTTCAAACCTTGTCAAACCCATCTCAGGGTGCGCCGCGCTGAAAGGTTATTTCGGTGGCCAGGCCGATGGCGCTGAACCGGACGGCTACACTGCGGGCGTTGACGGTCCGCCGCGCGGTTAGCTGCCGGGTATCCTGGCAGTGCGGGCCGGATTCCAGAAAATAAAGATAGTATTCCTGGTTGCGGTCGGCGAGCTGATTGACGTCGGGTTTTCCGAACAAATCCGCAAAATCGTTGGCCGAAACGCCTTTCAACTCCCGCCGCAACGCTTTCAACTGATCGAGCTGCGCCAGGCGTTGGCCTTTGCAACCGCCCCGGTCGGCACGCCATCGGGCCAGGTCAAACCCCTTTAAATCAGGTTGTTTTGTACAAGCCGTGAGACTTACCCAAACGGCCAGAAACGCGATTTTCTTCATGCACTGTTTTGTTTTGCGATCGTAAACCTAAAAAATAATTTGGCGGTAACCCTGATTTGTTTCTAAGTTTGCGGCTCGAATCCTATTCAACTGTGCAAGCAACGCAATTGGTAAACGTCTGGTGGTGGCAACTGAATCCCCTCAGTTGAACAGCCTCTTTTTGCCCCTTGCCCGACGATAAACCGTTTCGCAAAAGCCCGCTGTTCCACCCGAACAGCGGGCTTTTTTGTTCGTTTTTGTCTTGACAGGACCGCACGGCCTCACCCCCGTCCCCTCTCCGATGGAGAGGGGTGACTCGGAATTTTGTACTGCCTCCCTCTCCGATGGAGAGGGGACAGGGGTGAGGCTCATTCGTAAGTCCTGTCAACATCAAGATAATCCTCAAATCCAACGAATCATGGTTCAGACTTTCCAAATCACTACCAAACACCGCCGCCTGTTGGCCGATTTGCTCACGCCCGTGGGCGTGTACCTGCAACTGCGCGACAAAATGCCCAACACGGTGTTGCTCGAAAGCGCCGACTACCACGCCATGCAAAACAGCCTCAGCTTCATTGCCTGCGACCCGGTAGCGAGTTTTGTCCTCGACGACGAGGTGGTCACGCAGACCTTCCCGGATGGCACGAAAGAGCAGTTTCGGTTGGAAAAACGAAAGGATGCCGTGGGCGCCCTGCGCGACTTTGCCGGACGCTTTCAGGAAAGTGCCTCCGGTTTTCCGTTTGCGACCAACGGGCTGTTTGGGCACATCGCCTACGATGCCGTGTAATATTTTGAAGACATCGAGATTCAGCCAAAAAACGCAGAGACGACGCTGCCCTCGATCGTGTACTACGTGTATCGGTACGTGATGGTGTTCAACCATTTCCGCAACGAAGTGCATTTGTTCGAGCACAACTACCAGTCAGACGACGGGGCCGCCGAAGTACGCAACCGCCTGGGCATGAGCCTCGAAATGCTCGAAATGCTGGTGCGCAGCCCTAAAACCACGACGCGGCAGTTCCGGGTGAGCGGCGAAGAGCAATCCAACGTGACCGACGAGGAAATGCGGGCGACGATTCAGACGTGCATCGGGCATTGCCTGCGCGGGGACGTGTTCCAGATTGTACCCTCCCGGCGGTTCTCGCGGACGTTTGAAGGCGACGATTTTCAAGTGTACCGCACCCTGCGCTCCATCAATCCCTCGCCCTACTTATTTTATTTCGACTTCGGCGATTACCACATCTTCGGTTCTTCGCCCGAAAAACAGATCGGCATCAAGAATGGCGTGGCCGAAATTCACCCCATCGCGGGTACCTTCAAACGTACCGGCGACGACGAAAACGACGCCGAACTAGCCCGGCAACTCCTGGCTGATCCCAAAGAAAGCGCCGAACACGTGATGCTGGTCGATTTGGCGCGAAACGATTTATCGAGAAGTTCGGACGTGGTCAAAGTGGTGACCTTCAAAGAAGTACAGTTTTACAGCCACGTGATTCATTTGGTTTCAAAAGTGACGGGCAGAATGACACCGGGTACTAATCCGCTCCAGTTGGTGGCCGATACCTTCCCGGCGGGTACGCTGTCGGGCGCGCCCAAGCACATGGCCATGACGCTGATCGACCGGTACGAAACCACCAACCGGCACATTTACGGCGGGGCCATCGGGCACATGAGTTTCAACGGGGATTTTAACCACGCCATCGCCATTCGCACGTTTTTGAGCAAAGGCAAAACGTTGTTTTACCAGGCGGGCATGGGCGTCGTGGCGAAGTCGAACGTGGAGAGCGAAATGGCCGAAGTTGGGAATAAACTGGCGGCGTTGCGCAAGGCAATCGAGATGGCAGAGGACGTGTAGGTTTAGCGAATGAATCGCATTTACACTTGAAAATCAGTAGATTAACATTTTATCAACCGACCTCAAAATCTCCACGAATGAATTCCCCAATTTTCACCGACGATTACCGGGCCTGGCTCACCGATTTGAAAGCCCGGGTTCGGGCCAGCCAAATTAAGGCGGCGTTGCGCGTCAACACCGAACTACTCAATTTATACTGGGACTTGGGCGAACAAATTGTTGAAAAACAGAAAACCGCCGTTTGGGGCGACAAATTGCTCGAACAACTATCAAGGGATTTATCGGCGGAATTCCCGGAGATGAAGGGGTTCTCCAAAATAAATCTCTACTACTGCAAAAGGTGGTATCTGTTTTATAATCAACCAGTTATAATTGTTCCACAAGTTGTGGAACAATTTGATAAGGTGTTACAATTCGTGGCAAAAATGGAAGGCAGTGAGCCGATGCAAATTGTGCAACAACTTGTTGCCTTAATTCCCTGGGGCCACAACCGGGAAATTCTCGACCACTGCAAAACCCTCGAAGAGGCCCTATTTTACGTTGTCGAAACGCTGCGCAACAACTGGTCGCGGGCGGTGCTGGGCTCGCAAATGGAAAGCCGCTTGTTTGAACGGCAGGGCAAGGCGATTCACAATTTCGACCTGACGCTGCCTAAACCGCAAAGCGATTTATTTTTGTCATCCCGACGAAGGAGGGATCTTGTTGGGGTAGCAAACCGTTGGCGACCGGCAATTCCTTTTACGGGCCAACAAAATCCATCCTTCGTCGGGATGACAAAAAAAGAATGGTAGTCATGCGATGACTAAACAGTATATAAAATACCGTTTAGCAGCAATTTGAAATGCACTATTATGAAATCTTATTTTTCCAGGGAAATACGAAGTGCTCTTAACTTAGGCATATCCGAAGCTAAACAAAGCGTAACCATAGCGGTAGCCTGGTTTACGGATAAAATTCTATTTGAATCAGTACTCCGATGTCTCCAAAGAGGAATAAAAGTTAAATTGTACATAAGAAATGATTATCGAAATAATCATGAAAAGGCGATTGACTGGCAAAAATATATTGACTCAGGAGGCATACTTTATTTTGATAATCTCCAGAAACTTCATCATAAGTTTTGCATCATTGACAAAGCTACTGTTTTCATAGGCTCGTATAACTGGACGCTATTCGCGCATTTTTATAGTTTTGAGAGCATTGTTCGTATTGACGACGAAAATGTTTCAGATCAATTTTGTGCGGAATTTGATAATCTTATACTTGGGTTAACTCCTGTCGAAAATAATATTCGTATTTCAGAATCAGAAACGTCGAATCAGGAAAGTATAATTTGGAAAACCGAGATGCATAAAGAAATTGATTTTGAGGAAAATAAGGCTTCAGAGATAGATTTGGAGAGGTTACTTACTGAGGCTGTGCATCAATATAATCAGAAAAATTATGATGAGGCAGAAAAACTGTTGAATGAAATTAATCTAATTCGACCAGATGAGAGTAGAGTTTATAATGAATTATCATCTATTTTTTGGAGAAAAGAAAACTATTTAAAACAGTTTAATCTGGCAAAAGTTGCGTTTGATCTGGCGAAAGATGATATTCAGAAAGCGAGAGCTTTAAATTCAATGGGTTTAAGCCAGTATGAGATAAAAAATTATTCTCAGGCAGTAAACTTATTTAAACAGGTAGTTTATTTACTTCCTGATGATTCTGTAGCACTTTGGAATAAATATTCGGCTGAATATGAGTTAGGCCATCATCGTGAATGTGACAGTACAGCGCTTGAAGTTAGGCGTGTGGCCAATAACACTATAAAGAAATTAAAAGGAATATCTTGCATGGAATTGTTGAAAGCAAGAATTTCTTTTGCTCATATAAGTTATAGTGTTGATAAAGTAGACGGAAGGAAACGTGCTTTGCTTGCAAAAGAAGTTTTTTATCAACTTCCCGAAGAAGAAAGAGATTATCATGATTTAGATGATATAGAAGAACTTTTAAAAACGAATCCATGAAAATCCTCGTTCTAGACAACTACGATTCCTTTACTTACAACCTCGTGTATTTGCTCCGCGAATTGGGGCAGGACGTGGAGGTGTTTCGCAACGACAAAATTGCCCTGGAAGCCGTTGGTTCGTACGATAAAATTATGCTTTCGCCCGGCCCCGGCATCCCCGAAGAGGCGGGGATTTTGCTCGATGTCATCCGGGAATACGCACCGATGAAACCCATTCTGGGCGTGTGTTTGGGTCACCAGGCGATTGGCGAGGCGTTTGGGGCTACGCTCCTCAACATGGGCGACGTGTTGCACGGCGTGACGAGTACGTGCTTCGTGACCGATCCCGATGAAAAGTTGTTCCGGGGTATTCCGTCCGAAATCGAAGTCTGTCGCTACCATTCCTGGACGGTCGTGCCCGAAACCATGCCCGCCGAACTGAAAATCACCGCCGTTGACGCTGATGGGTTTGTCATGGCCGAAGCCCACACGCGCTACGACGTGCGCGGGGTGCAGTTTCACCCCGAAGCGTACCTGACGGAGTATGGGAAAGAGTTGCTGGTGAATTGGTTGCGGGATTGATTGCCTATTTTTGAAAAAAGTATTTTTATGAAACGCTTCCAAATCGAATTTCCTGATAGTGCCGAAGACGAGAAACTGATTATCCAACTCGTATTACGTCTTGGCGGAAGGATCGTGTCCGTCGATGAAGTACCGTTTAAAGACACGTCTCATTTTGTTATTTGGCAGGAAATGGCTGCTCAGGGACGCGCGCTGCCGATTGAGGATGAATCATCTGACTAATTTTGGATAAACTCGAATGCAGGATTTTCTCACCCACCTCCTTCAAAACCAACCCCTTACCCGCGCCCAGGCCCACGAGGCGCTCAGTCGGATCGGGCGGGGTGAGGTGAATGCGGCCCAAACGGCGGCATTTCTGACGGCCTACGCGCTGAAAGGCGTGACGGTCGATGAACTCGATGGCTTCCGGGCGGCCATGTTGGACCTGTGCATCGCGCTCGATTTCAGCGATTTTGACCCGATGGACGTGTGCGGCACCGGCGGTGATGGCAAGCATACCTTCAACATCTCGACCACCGCCGCGTTTGTGGTGGCGGGAGCCGGGCAGGCGGTCGCCAAGCACGGCAACCACGGCGTTTCGTCGGCGGTGGGGTCTTCAACGGTGATGGAACACCTCGGCTACCGCTTCACCAACGAGTACGACACTTTACGCCGGCAGTTGGAAACCGCTGGCATTACCTACCTCCACGCGCCGCTGTTTCACCCGGCCATGAAGCACGTGGCGCCGATTCGGAAAGAATTGGGGTTCAAAACGTTCTTCAACCTGCTCGGTCCTTTGCTCAATCCGGCCAGGGTGCGCAAACAACTGACGGGTGTGTACAGCCCCGCCGTGGCTGAGTTGTACTGGGGCGTTTTGCGAAAATCCGGGGGTAGTTTCGCCGTTGTACATTCCCTCGATGGCTACGACGAAGTATCGCTGACGGGTGATTTTTTACTCCTCAACGGCAAAACTCAAGGTACGCACTCGCCCCAGTCGATGGGTTTTGAAACCCACTTACCGGAAAGTTTAACGGGCGGTGCTTCGCTCGATGAATCGGCCAGGATGCTGGTGGCTATTTTGAAAAATGAAGGCACTCTGGCCCAAACCCAGGCGGTTTTGGCCAACGCAGCCTTGGCCCTTCACGCGGCAAATCCAGCCCTTTCGCTGATTGAAGCCGTGGCGCAAGCCCGCGAATCGCTCGTGAGCGGACGGGCCTACCGGTGTTTGACGTTGCTGTTGGCAACAGGGTAGGGTAGGGTTTAGAAGCCATCTGAAAATGTCATCTGTGTAACCCCCCAACCCCTTCAGGGCAGGGCTGTTAAGTTCTATTTTTCGATGACGGGAATACCAATTTAAGTTTGGTCACCACGAATTGGCGAGCACACTTTTAGAGAATTAGTTGAGCCAGACCGAATTAAATTTGGAGTTAACCACAAAAAAATCAAGAGTTTAGCAGAACTTAACAGCCCTGCCCTGAAGGGGTTGGGGGGTTACACAGATGACATTTTCAGATAGTCTCTTAGTAGTTAAAACCAAAAAAAGAAGCCTGACGGATTCATTCCGTCAGGCTTCTTTTTTAAATCCGAAATCACCGCACCAGCATCACCGCGCCGCGTTTGTAGGCCGTCGGACGTTCGGGGAAATACGTGCTTTTGTAGGCAACTACCCAGGCGTAACTCTGCGTCGGGTAGCGCACACCTTTGTAAGTACCATCCCACTTTTCGTTGACGTCGCTGGTGCGGAAGAGCATTTCGCCCCAACGGTTGTAAATCCGCAGTTCGTAGTCGGTGATGTGCGCCACGTACACGTCGAGGCGGTCGTTGAGGCCATCGCCGTTGGGCGTAAAAATATCGGGCACCACGATGCGCGGTTCGCATTCATCAAACACCGTCACCGGGCGTTCTTCCGTGCAGCCTTCCGCGTTGGTCACCCGCACGGTGTACACGCCCGTTTGCTCCACCCGAATGCGGCGGGTAGTGGCCCCAATTGGATTCCAGTTGTACCGGTAACCGGGCAAGCCGCCCGCGTCGAGCGTGACGGTGTCGCGGTCTACGGCGCAGAGGGGCACTTCGGCTTTTACGCTCAGGATGGGCGAGGGCAGCACCTCAATCCGCACCGTATCCGTATCCCGGCACGAGCCCAGCGCCACCGACACGCTGTACGTACCCGTTCGTTTAGGGATAATCGAGGTTGTCGTTTCACCCGTCGACCAGCGATAAGTTGCTCCCGGCAGTTCGGGGATACTCAGGGTCTGGGGCGAGTTGGTGCAGTACGACCGGTCGGGGCCGAGGCTAACGTCGGGAATGGGCTGTACCGTCAGGGTTTTGTTCGCCTGGGCCACGCAACCCCGCTGGTTTACCGAATACGTGAGTGTGATGGGTCCCGTCAGCAACTGGCTGGGCCGGAAGATGCCTTCGGGCGTAACCCCGTTGCCATTCCAGGAACCCCCGGCGGGTGTCGCATTGAGCACCAGCGGTGCGGCATTGGCGCAGACGATCTGCGTTGGCCCCACAACAATCGTGGGTTTAGGATTGATCGTCAACCGGACGGTATCGCTCGATTCGCACCGGGTGCGCGAATCGGATACCGTCACGGTGTAGGTACCCGTTTGGGTAATGTTGATGGTGCGCGTGGTGGCACCGGTGCTCCAGCGGTAGCTATCGCCCTGGTTACCAGCGTCGAGGGTGATTGGGTCGCCCGCGCAACGGGTTGAATCAGGGCCGAGTTCGACAAATTTGGACGGATTGAGCCGCACGACGAGGTTACTCAACGAAAACTTACACCCGGTGGCGTCGCTGACTTCAACGCTATACGTACCCGCCGGAACGCCACTCAACGTTTGTCCGCCCGGCACCTGCGCCCCGGCCGCATTGCGCCAGATGTACGTGGTGGGTACGCCTTTCACGATGCGGAGCGCAATGCTACCGGTGTTTGGTGCCAGACAATTCGCATTGGCTAAGTTAGCCAGGGCCACCTGCAGGTCGGGGTTTTTGGCGTTGATGACAAACGTCGTATCGAGCGTACAGGTGATCTGGATGGTTCGGTCGAAACCGGCCATCTTTAGCCCGTAAGTGCCTACTTTCAGTCCATCGAGCTGACTCGTCACGGAGGTCGGGATGGTTTGCCCATTGGTCGACCAAATAAACCGATACCCTGCCTGCGGACTAATGTTCTCAATCGTAATACTACCGTCGGTGGTGAGGCAGCCGCTGGCATCCTGAATTCGGGCCGTAAAGTTTGGCTTGTTGCCACCTCTGACCACAATCGTGTCGGCGTTGGTACAAACGCCCTGCGACCGGTCGGTTACCGTTACGATGTACGTACCCGGCTGGCTCACGGTCAAGGTCGACGCGGTGGTGTTATTGCTCCACAGGTAGGTGGCACCGGCTGTTTGATTTTTAACTTCCAGGTTTAGGCGCTGTCCTGAACAAAGCACCGTGTCAGCGCCTAAACTAATTGGCTTGGGTAGCGTCAGGTTTACCCGGATGGTATCACCAACCACACAATCACCGTCCGTATTGGCAATCAAAACCGTGTAGGTGCCCGATCGGGTTACGCTCAGTTTTGGCCCCCTTGCCCCCGTAATCACCGAATCGTTCTGAATCCAGAGGTACAGAAACTGCCCCGGCACGGTATTGCCCGCGTCGAGTTCCACACTTCGGGCGCAGACGGTTTTATCCGGGCCGAGTTTGGCGATGGGCGTCGGTTTGATGACGAGCGAGGCCGACATCGTGGTGTCCTTACAGTTATTGGTTAATCGCAATTTAACCGTGTATGATCCCGGTGCTTTGTACAAGTGGGTGGGTTGTTGTTGCGTTGACGTCGTTCCATCCCCAAAATCCCACGCGTACTTATCCTTCAGCGGATCGCAGATGGGGCCACTCGAAAACTGGGTAGGCGTACCAAAACACGTATCCGAATAGCTGATGCCCGGCCCGCTCGGCGGTTGAATGATGCTCTGCACGAAATTGGGTAACCCGAGTAAACTCCGTTTTCCGTCGAGATTAAATCCATTTTTCACAAACTCGATGCCCGTCACCGTCGTACTGTCGGGGTTGTTGATGACCCCTAGCGACGTGCTGTTGTCGATGGCCAATTAAATCTTGCCATCCGGCGCGTACTGCAGAGCACCGAATTTCTCACGGGAAGTACTGTCAAGGGTTACTTTGGTCAGGGTAATGACCGTTGAATCCATATTTTCCACGTTGTACCGGATCAGTTGGGACGGAGTCGTCCCATCGCCCGTGAGCGAGACGAACATATTGGTGCCATCGGGCGAAAACTCGACCCCGTAGGCCGTTGGCGGAGACGGCCCCAGGTCGATGGTGACCTTGTTGCGCATGGCCCCGGTCGTGTCGTTGAAATCGTAGACTTCCACGTAGTTGCGGGGCGGACCGGGCACAATCAGTGCGATTTTTTTGCCGTTGTTCGAAAATTTCAAATACCCCTCGGCCTGACCTTTCGTCGGCGAAGGCAAGCCCAGGGCTTTGGTTGGCCCTTCGACGACCCCGTTTTTGGTAACCCGGTAAAAACGGTACACGTTGGAACCCGTGTCGCGGGTGACGACCCAGTAGGTGGAATCTTTAGGGTTTTGCACCGAAGAAACCCGCTCCGTCGAGCCGCCATGCAGGGGAATATTGGGCTCGACAATTTCACCCTTGCCCTTGTTGCCCCGCATATCGATGATGGTATAGCTGAGTTGCTGGGTGCTGTCGTTGGTCGTGAAAATGTAGTAAATGGTTTCACAACCCCGGCAGGCCGGTTGGGGTACGATCAGGGCCGATTGGGTCGAGGTGCCGCTGCCCCCGAGTTTTCCACTCACCCGAACCGAATCGGCGGGGTTGCGGTAGCGAATGGGTTTGCCGTCCTTGTCGTAGACGGTGATGCCGTCGGTATAAAACAGCAGGTTGCCCTGCTTGTCGGAAATGGCCGAGACTCCTTCGGGCGTATTCACTTTTCCGTCGCCCACCGCCGAGGGTTGACCGCCCTTAAACTCGATGCCCGCGTTGGCACCAAAATACCATTTGGCCGCCTGCTGCTGGTCGTTCTCCCCGCAAATTTTCACGTTGATGCGGTCGTTGCGGGAGCAACCGGAGTCGTTTTTCACCTCCACCGAATAGCACTTGGCTTTATCGGCCAGAATCGTCCGGGTGGTGTCACCGGTCGGGTACCAACTGTACTTCAGATTGGCCGGAACGTTGGTCATGCCCTCGTAGGGATCGAGCAGCAACTTGGTGCCGGGGCAAATAGTGGTGTCTTCTTTTCCCTTGAAAAACTCGAAGCGCAGTGGCAGGTCGTTGATGGAAACTTTTTTGGTGATAACGCTATCCGGCTTATTGGGCCGCGTTACCGTGAGGGTAACCGTGTACTGGCCCAACTGCAAGTAGAGATGCCGGGCCGTTTGGCGGTTGGAAGTCTGCTCTTTGCCAGGAGCACTGGGATCGCCAAAATTCCAGAGCCAGGCGGTGACTCCTGCACCTGTACCTCTAAACACGGTTGAGTCGCCCCCGCAATCGCCTTCGGGAATGCATTTCCGCCCACTCACCGTAAAATCGGGCGATTGTGCCCATACGGTGCGGCTGCCGAACAGCGTAAACCCCAGAAAAAACACGTAACCGAGTATCTTCATTTCTTCGTGGTGAGCGTTACTTGCAAAACTAATTTCCAAGGGAAGGGTTTTGCCAACGTGCCCGACCGGTTTTACGCGGAAGTTTCGTTAAAATTACACGGTTTACCGGGCAACTTTTAGAACCAATTTCGTGGCACACGGTTTGCTTTGACAGTTAACGATTTGGAAGCCCGCAAATTTTATGCATTTGTCGTAGAAACAACGATTTAATCGTTACCC
This sequence comes from Cytophagaceae bacterium, assembly GCA_026785975.1. GTDB lineage: Bacteria > Bacteroidota > Bacteroidia > Cytophagales > Spirosomataceae > JAJAZB01. The sequence continues at coordinate 23,791 of JAJAZB010000506.1, forward strand.
GACACTCAACGATCTTTTTTTTTGCTTCCTGTTCACCCTATGATAAGACGTATTCTGCTGGTATTCTGTTTACTACAATCGGTTCTGGCCCTCGCCCAAGACCCCCAGCTTTCGCAATTTTACGCGGCTCCGCTGTACCTCAACCCGGCCTTTGCGGGTTCGGCCATGGCTCCCCGCGCTATCCTCAACTACCGCAATCAGTGGCCTGCCCTGAGCGCCAACTACGTGACCTCGATGGCTTCGTTCGATACTTACTTCGACCGGATCAACAGTGGGGTGGGTTTACTGGTCATCAACGATCAGCAATTCAGCAATTTGAAGTCGGTTAGCGCCGCCTTGCAGTACGCCTACCAGTTGCGCATCAGCGACCGGGTTTCGGCGCGGGCGGGCTTTGAAGCGGCCTACGTCACGCGCAGCACCGATTTTTACCGGCTTACCTTCGGCGACCAGCTTTCCAATCGTGGGCTGGTTAATCCCAGTACCCTCGACCCGGTGGCTGATTTTGGTCCCCGGCTGCGCTACACCGACTTTTCGACGGGTGGCCTGGTGTACTCCGATCAGTTTTGGGGGGGCGTGTCCGTGCATCACCTCAACCGCCCGGATCAGTCGTTTGGGGCTGGCCCCGCCGACCGGCTACCGATGAAAATCAGTGTGCAGGCGGGCTACAAAATTCCGCTGGCTGACTACGAAATAGGCAATAACCTGGGCGATCAAATTGACCGGGAAAAAAGCGTTTCGTTCGCGACGCTCTACAAAAAACAAGGCAGGTTCGATCAGCTCAACGTGGGGGCCTACATCACCTACGCCCCGCTGACGTTTGGCGTCTGGTACCGGGGTATTCCCATCAAGCAGTACGAACGCGGACTCAACAACCACGACGCCGCCATTTTTCTGATCGGATACCGGCAGGATAATTTTTCGTTCGGCTACAGCTACGACGCCACGATTTCGTCGCTGGGTTTTTCCAGTGGCGGCGCTCACGAAATCTCTTTGTCCTACACCCTCGACACCGACCGCGACCCCAAACCCCGCCACAAGCGCCGCAAAAGAGAACTTTCCTGCCCGAAGTTTTAGTATGAAGTTGAGAGTTGAAAATTGAAAATGGAGTACCGAAACTTTCAATTTTCAACTTTCAAAGCACTTTCACTTCCCCGTGGTGATAAATCTTCGTGTAGGGCGGAATCGACTTGGTTAGCCAGACGTTTCCCCCCACCACGCTGCCGTGCCCAATGATGGTTTCACCGCCCAAAATGGTGGCATTGGCGTAAATAATCACATCGTCTTCGACCGTGGGGTGGCGTTTGAGCGAGGCCATTTCTTTGCTCACGCTCAAGGCGCCGAGCGTGACGCCCTGGTAAAATTTCACCCGGTTTCCAATCACCGATGTGGCCCCGATGACGATACCCGTGCCGTGGTCGATGTAGAAATTCTCGCCAATCTGGGCTTCCGGGTGAATGTCGATGCCGGTTTTGGAGTGCGCGTATTCGGTCAACACGCGGGGCAGCAGGGGCACCTCCAACTCGTGCAGGGCGTGGGCCAACCGGTAAAACGTGATGGCGTAAAAACCAGGATACGCCCTCACCACCTCGTACTCGGTGTGCGCGGCGGGATCGCCAGCCAGAATCGCCTGTACGTCGGTGTTCAGCACGCGGTAGATTTCGGGCAGGCCATCCATGAATTGCCGGGCTATCGTAGCCGGGTCGCCGTCGAGATGAGCGCGCATGGAGGTCAGCATATCCGTCAAATCAACTTCAATTTTTGCGAAGCCCGTCCGCAAACTTTCCACGGTTTGGTAATGTCGTTTGGTTTGCTCGGGAAACAGCGTCAGCACGATGCGGGTCATCAAACGAGCCACGGAGGAAGTCGGCGGGAACGATTCGGTTGCCCGGTGTTTGCGGAGAAGTTCGGCCAAAAACGAATCGGAAAGCATGGGGTAACGAGAGGATGGGACACAATTGACAACTTCTGGCCTGAACGCACGACCGGGGTTATCTGGTTCCGTTGAACAGCGCAAGAATCTTTCCAAAAAAACAAGATCCGGCCCTGAGTGGAACGCTTTTTTGTACGGTTCCCCGTGAGTTTCACTAAAAACATCTCCTCAGACTATGCCGACCAACAAACATACTGCCAGCGACAAGGCACTTATCGAAGCCGCCGATGCACTCCAGAATGAGGAAACCGCCGAAGTGAAAGACGATTCGGACACCGAGCAAACGCAGGTCCCTGAGCCACAGCAACCGGAATCGGTTACGGAAGAGTACCGAATTGAACCCAATATGCTGCCCGTCAACCTGTCGACGGAAGGCTCGGGTAATCACAATCCCGATGCCGCCCACGAGATGAAAGCCTCGACGCTGGAAAAACACCGTGTTGACCAAATCCTGGACGAGGAAGAAGCCCGGCGACTGGCCAAGCATACGAAACATTAACCAGACTTTCTTTGGAAAACAGCCCGGAACGCAGGATTTTATTCTGCGTTCCGGGCTGTTTCATTTGCCGGATCGGAGAAGGGTTTAAAGGTTTGAAAAGTTTGAAGCGGAACGCGTCTTTGACAAATTTAAGATTGGAAGGAAGTCGTTTTTGAAAGCAAAACGAGGTAAGCGATTCGTCAGACAAAACAGGAACGGTTTTTTACGAAAATCCCGTAGTTTTTCGTTTATAAAAGGTATGACTTTCGTGGAGCCTCACCCCCGGCCCCTCTCCGGTGGAGAGGGGTGCAAATAC
>JAJAZB010000507.1 GCA_026785975.1 Cytophagaceae bacterium
AAAAAGGTTTGGTTCCCAGAATTCTAAACAAGTTCACTGATTGGAGGCAATCAAATTCCGTTCAGAATTGAAAATGTGAACTGAAAATAACTTCTTCAACTTTCCATTTTACACTTGCTTTATGAATGCAGTTCTCTTTCCGGGCCAGGGTGCTCAGTTTACGGGCATGGGCAAAGACCTTTACGAGTCCTCAGCAACCGCCCGTGACCGGTTCGAACGAGCCAACGACATCCTGGGTTTTCGCCTGACCGACACGATGTTTACGGGTAGCGACGATGAACTGAAACAAACCCGCGTGACGCAACCCGCCATTTTTCTGCACTCCGTGGTGTTGGCGCTGGAAACGGCTAATTTTTCGCCTCAAATGGTGGCCGGGCACTCCCTGGGCGAGTTTTCGGCCCTCGTGGCAGCCAACGCCTTGTCGTTTGAAGATGGGCTGCAACTGGTTTTTCAACGCGCCCTGGCCATGCAGGAAGCCTGCGAACTGGCGCCTTCGACGATGGCCGCCGTGCTGGGGCTGGCCGATGAAACGATTGAGGAAATCTGCGCGGCGGTCAGGGCTGAAACGGGCGAGGTCGTGGTAGCGGCCAACTACAATTGCCCCGGCCAGGTTGTGATTTCGGGTTCGCACGAGGGGGTGCGGCTGGCGGGCGACCATTTGAAAGAAGCCGGAGCCAAGCGCGTGTTGCCCCTGGCCGTGGGCGGGGCCTTTCATTCGCCACTGATGGAACCCGCTCGGGCCAAACTGGCCGCCGCCATCGAAACAGTCCTGTTGCAGGCCCCCATCTGTCCGATTTATCAGAACGTCGACGCTGCGCCATCGCAGGACGTACCGACGATCAAAGCCAACCTCATCGCCCAACTCACCGCGCCCGTCCGCTGGACGCAATCCGTGCAGAACATGGCCACCGACGGAGCCACAAAATTCCTGGAATGTGGCCCTGGTAAGGTGCTGCAGGGCTTGGTCAGGAAGATTGTCCCCACGGCAGAAACGGCCAGTGTGGGCGCAATGAGTGGATAGATGATTTTAGAAAATAGCCAACTAATTTTAAATCAATTGGTTATACAAATTTTTGCGCAAATTAAGAAAAACCGATCGACCGGGAGATTAAGAATTAACCCGGTGGACAGATGTATTGCAGGACCGGCGAGATTTGCCTGGTGCCGAATGAAGAATTGATAATCAAGGACTTCGCTGAGGTACTTTCAGGTTGGATGCTCAACATCAAACTATTTCAAATCTTACCTTGACACGCAAACCCAAAAAATGTACCTTTGCGTCACTTTTCGGAGTTTCTGACCGATGGTGTAACGGTAACACAGAAGATTTTGGTTCTTTTATTCAGGGTTCGAATCCTTGTCGGTCAACCAGAAAATTACAAATCCCGCTACCTCTGATTGAGGTAGCGGGATTTGTTTTTAAGGCGTTTCTGTGGTGAATACATCCCTGCTTCCCATCGAAGGACAAAGAAAAAAGACCCCCAAGTACTCGGGGTCTTTTTTACCTTAACCCACCTTATTTCTTGTTTACGGCGTATTACCGACCTTCCCGATAACGGCGACAAGGGCAGCCAAACGGGGTAGTAAAGTTCGGTACACACGTTGATGGCGAGGCTCCATTTGTATCAATCTCAAGCGAAACGCATTGACGAGGTGAAAACCGATCACACCTAATTTGTAGGTAGGTATGCCAATCAGAAAGTAAGCGGCAGTTGCCGAATCGCCTTGTTTTACCCCCAAAACAGTAATTACCCAGGCGGTCACACCAAGACCCAGAAAAGCAGCAAAAATAGTTGCAACCTGCTCGCTCCTTGAGTTGTGATTAGAATTTTTAGAAGAAGAATTCATTGTTATCGAAAAGTTAATGAGGCGGGCATCCGAGTCCTTTGGTAAATAAGTGTACCAAGCGACGAGTTACAGTCTATGTCGGGCTGTTCACAAAAATGCTGTGGCAACTTCTACCCAATACACGACATAACGAATTACCCACCATTCCCCAATTGCCTGATTGCACCAAAATTTAACTCAAACCGCTTCTTACGATAATCACTCTTTCTGGTGAAAAACCCCCATCCAAATTAATTTGCCCTACATCGCTTCCAGTGGAAACACCAGCGTGGGTAGCGAACTTTTCGCCAGCACTTGCTTGGATTTGCTCGGGTTGATGAGTTGAGTGAGCAGGTTGCGGTGGTGCGAGGCGAGCACCAGCAAATTGGCCCCAACCTCTTCGGCTACCTGCACGACGCCTTCGCTGACGGTGTCGGCGTCGCGGGTGACCACCTCGTACGATTCGCGTGAAAAGGCTTCGCGAATGTCGGCCAGGTAATCCGCGTCGGGGTGGATATTGGGTTCAAAAGGCACATTCACTTTCACCAGAGCCACCGAAGCACCCAGCGATTGAGCCAAGTCGAAAACTTCCCGCAAGACCTCGGTTTCGTCAAATTCCAGCTGGGTCGCGTAGGCAATCTGCTTAATCTCCGTCACGGGCCAGTCGGGCGGTACCATCAGAACGGGCACCGTTAGCGCCGAAACCAGATCGGAAGCGTGGTTACCGATAAGTTCCATAAACCAGTTGCCCGTACCGGTACGCCCCACCACGACCAGGTCAATCAGTTGTTGCTCAACTAATTGCCTAATTACTTCGGTCACACTTCCGGTTTCAAGTCTGATTTCGCAGGCAATGCCCTGCTCCCGGATTTGGGCCGCTTTCTGTTCCAAACTGGTTTTGGCACTAGAATACGAATCGGCATTTTGTGCAAAAACCGGCGGGGCTGCTACTGTTTCGAGGGCCGGATACACGGCTACACTGTGCAAAAGCAACAGGCTTGCCTGCCGGGAGCGGGCCAGCAAAATAGCCAGGTCGAGCGCGTTCTGGGCGCTGTCGGAGAAGTCGGTGGCAACGAGGATGGTGTTCATAGTCAAGACAAAAAGGTTTTCTGCCAAGCACCGTTTTTTCGATGGATTGCGCAAAAATAAAGGATTAACAAATTGTGATGTTCAAAATCTAAACCGGCCTGATGTATACCGACGATTTTCCGCAAACCGCTTTTCCTGCGTAAATTCGCCTTTTAAAACCGAGCCGCAATCGCATGACGGAAGAGACTAAAGAAACGAAATCGCTCCATTTTATCGAGGAAATCGTTGAAGAAGATATTCGCAACGGCAAAAATGGCGGGGCCGTGTACACCCGTTTCCCGCCCGAACCCAACGGCTACCTGCACCTGGGCCACGCCAAGAGCATTTGCCTCAACTTCGGCCTCGCCGACAAGTACGGCGGGCAGACCAACCTGCGCTTTGACGACACCAATCCCACGACCGAAGAAACCGAGTACGTGGAGTCGATCATGGCCGATGTGCGCTGGCTGGGTTTTGAGTGGGAATGCCTGTGCTACGCGTCCGACTACTTCGGGCCGTTGTACGATTTTGCCGTAAAACTCATCGGCGATGGCCTGGCCTACGTCGATGATTCGACCCCGGAAGAAATCGCCGCGCAGAAAGGTACACCGACCGAACCGGGCGTAGAAAATCAGTACCGAAGCCGCAGCATCGAGGAAAACCTCGATCTGTTTGCCCGAATGAAAGCGCGTGAATTTCCCGATGGGACTCGGGTGTTGCGGGCCAAAGTTGATATGGCCTCGCCCAATATGCACTTCCGCGATCCGGTACTCTACCGCATCAAACACGCCCACCATCACCGCACGGGCAACGCGTGGTGCATTTACCCGATGTACGATTTTGCCCACGGGCAAAGCGACAGCATCGAGGGCATTACGCATTCGCTTTGTACGCTCGAATTTGTGCCGCACCGTCCGATCTACGAGTGGTTTATCGAAAAACTGGGCATTTTCCCCAGTCGGCAAATCGAGTTTGCCCGTTTCAACCTCTCCTACACCGTGATGAGCAAGCGCAAGTTGCTTCAACTTGTCAACGAGGGGCACGTACACGGCTGGGATGACCCCCGGATGCCCACCCTTTCGGGGGCGCGGCGGCGCGGCTACACGCCCGAGGCTATCCGCGACTTTTGTGAGCGCATCGGCGTGGCCAGGCGCGACAACCTGATTGACATCGGGTTACTGGAATTCTGCGTCAGGGAACACCTCAACAAAATTGCCACGCGGGTGATGGCCGTCTGCGATCCCGACCCGATCCGGGTGGTGCTGACCAACTACCCGGAAGGGCAAATCGAGCAATTGCCTACCGAAAATAACGCCGAACTTCCCGACGCCGGGATGCGCGAGATGCCGTTCAGCGGGGAGTTGTACATCGAGCGGGAGGATTTTATGGAAGCCCCGCCGAAGAAGTTTTTTCGGTTGGCTCCCGGCGGATTGGTGCGGCTCAAGAGCGCCTACATCATCCGTTGCGACGAGGTCGTGAAAGACGCCGACGGCAAAGTTACCGAAGTGCGCTGCACGTACATTCCCGAAAGTAAATCGGGGCACGATACCTCGGGTTTGAAGGTGCAGGGAACGCTGCACTGGGTATCGGCGGCCCAGGCCGTGGAGGTGGAGGTGCGCAACTACGACCGCCTGTTCAGCGTCGAAGACCTCAACGATGCCGAAGGGGACTTTAAGCAGTACCTCAACCCGGAGTCGCTGACCATTACCAAAGCCTTTGCCGAACCGAGTTTGCTGGAGGCTGAGGCCGGGCAGGCGTACCAATTCATGCGCAAAGGCTATTACTGCCTCGACACCGACTCAACCACTGGAAAGCCGGTTTTTAACCGAACCGTGACGTTGAAGGATGGTTGGAAGGTACCGGGGAAGTAGAGACATTTCCAGGAAATGAAACAGCCCACCCCGAGTACTCGGGGTGGGCTGTTTCATTAAAAATCAAACGAATTTTACACCACCACCACCGAGTTTTCTTCCGTCGAAACGGGCGTTGGCACGTACTTGTCGGCTTGCCAATCATTTTCCCAGCGGGCACCGTCGATCAGGTAACGGAATTGGTATTCTTTGCCCGCTTCGAGTTCAACGGTGGTTTTGAAGGTACCGTCTTTCTGCTTTTTCAAGGGCGCGGCTTCGGCGCTCCAATCGTTAAATTCGCCTAAAACCGCCACTGATTTCGCGCCTTCGAGGGCTTCTGCGGAGACCTGAAAGGTCACTTTGCACACCGGTTTGTTTTTCAAAAATTGTTTAGTCAAGCTCATAATGTCCAGATTTTGATTTGGTTTCTGGTACAAAGATATAAGACTATATTTTTACAAGCAAGTGATAGTCAGGTTTTTAACAAATAGAGTACGCGGTATAGTGTCATTTTTCAAAAAATTCCCGGCTTTGTACAAAACGGAATTCTTCTAATAAAACGGAGCACCCCGTCGGGCGGCTGGGCGGAGGCTTTGCTTGAAACCGAGGCATTCGCCAGCCGTCCGGCGGGTAGAAGTGGAAGATGCTACGTAGACGTTTACTTCACGGTTTTAATGATAACCCCACCTTTTTGCGCCCGTCGCCCGTACTGTTTAACGGCTTCGTCAGATTCAAGAAACTGCTGAGAGGTTCTACGCCGACCCGTTCGTTGCGCCTCAGAAACAAAGGCCGGATAATCGGCGGCGGAAACCTCCGCTCCGTCGATCAGGTAAAAAGAGGGGGCATCTTCACTATAGGCTTGTGGCTTTGCCAGGTTTTAGTGAAAACTCAATGGGCAAATTAAACCGGCTCCGCACCGCCCGGCCACTCTGCTTGCCTGGCGTCCATTTTGGCATAAGTTTCATCATCCTCAGGGCTTCTTCATCGCAGCCGTAGCCGACGCCCTTCAGAATCTGCGGGTTGGTGATCGTACCGTCTTTTTCAACGATGAACGCCACAAACACTTTCCCCTGAACATTGGCCTTGCGGGCCTCTTCAGGGTACTTCAGGTTTTGAGCCAAAAACTTACTTAATTTTCTATACCCTCCCGGAAACGAGGACTGTTTTTCCACCACCGTAAACAACGGCTCCGTCGTGTCGCCTTGCATGGCCCGCTGCAAGTCGGGGCTGAGGGCCACGGCTTTGGTCAGGTCGATGAAACTGGTTTCGATGCTACCCGCCGTTGGCAGCAGTGGCACGTTTACCGGTTGTTCCGAACGCACGACCTGTTCAACGGCCTCCAGCACCCGGCTGTCGCTCACGGCGGCGGACGAAAACACGAGCATCGCTCCAAACAGAGGGGCCGTCAACCCGTATTTCAGCAGCGCCCGGCGGGGCGAAGTCTGTTTTTGCAACATCGCCACCCGCCGCCGGAGGAGGCTTTGGCTAAAAAACGAATTGGTCAACTGGGGTGAGATGCCCAGCGTGGATGCGCCAAATTGTTTCGTGAAAAGCAACATGGCGTAATCGGCTTTGGTGGGGGCGTAACGGCTGGCCTGCTGATCAGCAATAAACTCGTGGACGGCCCGCAGGCTGCGGCGGTAGAGGTACACGACGGGATTGAACCAGTTGAAAATCAGGAGCAATTCGATCAACAACACGTCGGCGGAGTGGAGTTGGCGGGCGTGAACCCGCTCGTGAGCCAGAATGGTATCGCGCTGATCGAGATGACGACCCACGACGAGATGGTTGAAAAACGAGAACGCCGCCCGCCCGCCCACGCTGCGTCGCCGGGTCAGGAAGCGCTGGAGGTGCGCCAACTGAATGCCAAACCGCCCGAGGCCCACCAACACACCCGCCAGATAAACAAACGCAAAGGCATCGCCCCAGGTCAGGCCCGCCGCCTGCCGGGGCAGCACCGTGACGAAAACCGTTTGCGGGTCGTAAAACGTATACACTGCCTCGTGTACCTGCGCGGTCACGAACCAACTCTGCACCCAATCCGATTGCAGCACCGGGATAAACAGCGACAACGCCGCCGCCGCCAGTAGGTACGTCCGGTTGAGTTGGTGAAAGGTTTCGCCGCGCAGCAGCACCCGGTAAAATCCATAAAACAACGCCAGGTACAGGTTGGCTTGCAGGAGGTAGTGCAGGGCGTTCATGGGGCTATTGGTTTTACTGATTTTCTGCTTTCATCCGTTGAATCATCGCTAAAATCGCATCGGTATCGTTGAGGTCCACCTTGTTTTTCTTAGCAAAAAACGAAAACAGCCCACTGACTGAGTTTTCAAAATAACCCGTCATTAGTTTTTCGGTTGCAAACGAGCGATACTGCTCTTTCATGATTTTGGGGAAATACTCGTGGGTTTTGCCAAAAGCCCGGTGATCGACAAAGCCCTTTTGTTCAAGAATACGGATGATAGTCGAAACCGTGTTGTAGGCGGGTTTGGGCGTCGGCAATTGGTCGATGACGTCTTTCACGAAGCCTTTTTCCAATTGCCAGAGCACCTGCATGATTTGCTCTTCGGCGCGGGTGAGTTCTTTTTCGATCATGATTGTCGTGGTTACAGAGCAAATGTTAAACTATAATTTTAGTTTTCAAACAAAAGGAGTAGATTTTTATTTCCGGCTCAGAATGCCGCTCGCTAAATACTCCGGTTTCGGGTTGCGGTAGCGCGGCAATTGGATTACTTTTAAGGGTTCTCAACGAGTACCGCCAGCATAACCTTCAACCATCAACCGGGTCTGTGATATGCTGAAAATTCTCTCTGTTGGAGTCACACTCTTTTTTTTAACTACCGTTGCCTTCGCCCAATCCGAGGCGGAAAGCCGCGCCGCCTGGAAGCGCCTGCAACGCCAGCCCCTCACCAAAACGACCTTCCGGGCTTCCTGCGACCTATTGCAGGAAATTGGGAAAACCAACGCCGCCCTCAGCTACGAATTACTGGCAACGTACACGGCGAAAGTGCAGGTCAGCGGCAACCGCGCCTGGACCCACGTCTTGCTGATGGGTTGGGCACGGGCCAAATCGTCGATGATTTTTTCGGCGGAACCCGAAAACCTCTACCGACAGGCCCGTAAAAACGCCGGGCCGGGTACCCGTGCCTACCGGGAAGCCGTGGTCGGCACCGCGCTGATGTACGGGGAGTGGGGCAAAATGGACTCGCTCAAAAAATACCTGGCTCTCGGCGTGGCCGACGCCCACCGGGCGGGCGATCGCGAAAATCTCTCGTTTTTGTACGCCCTCCACACCGTTGTCCTCGCCGACGACACGGCCTCGCTACGTCGGTACCTCGACCTTGCCATTCGGCTGGCAGCGCCGTTGAAGGATAAAAACGCGCTGTTTACCGCCCGGTACAACTATGCCAACGTCTACCTTCAAAACAATCCCCAGAAGCAGGTCGCCGCGTTTGAATCCCTGCTCGAACTGGCGGTAGATTCGAGCCTCAACCGCTACCCCCGGCGGCTTTACGACCGCACGGCTTTCACCTTCCGCAACGCCAAAGCGTCGGTGTACTACCAGTTGATGCAAATCAACCTGCTCCTGACCGACTACGAGAACGCCGGGAAATTTGCTGAACTGTTTTACGACGCCACCGTGAAGCCCAACCCCGGCGGGGTGCAGGCGGCCTATTTCAACGCGGAAATGTCCACGATGAAAACCTACCAGGGCGAGTACGCGGCGGCGCGGGACTACCTGGCCAAAAGCCGCGCTGTTTTCAACCTGCCCGAAAGCCAGATTCCTTACCAGGGCTACTTCCAGGCGGCCGGGCTATTGGCCGAACACGATGGCCGACCCACCGAGGCCCTGCGCTATTTTAAAAAAACCCAGACCGAAGGCAGCTCCAGTGGGGCCGGGTTGTACCTGATTCCGCCCGCCGTTCACTACGTGCGCGTTCTGACCCGCGCCGGGCGACTGGCCGATGCCGGTCGCGTACTCGAAACCATCCGGGCCAGTGCCGAAGCCCGGCGCTACACCGCCATTGGCCATTACTACTACCAAACCCTGGCCGCGCTTCAGAAAGCCAAAGGCGACTACCCAGCCTACGCCCGGTCGCTGGAGAGGTTTTACGAAATCAAAGATTCGCTCACCAACCTCAACCAGTACCGGGCCGTGCAGCAGATCCTGGCTAAAGTACGCATCCGCGACAAAGAAGCGCAAATCACCCGGATGCAGGCCGAAGAGACCGCCCGCGCCGCCCAAATCAGGCGCGAGCGGCGGTTTTACTTCGCGCTGTTCGGGTTGGCGGGGGGGCTGATTTTGTTGCTGGGTTTGCTCCTCCGCAACCGGCAGATCCGCAGCCGCCAGCGGGAAGCCTTGCACCTGAGCGAGTTGGAGCGGCTTGAAAAACAACAATACATCGAGCGGATGCAGGGCGCGATGGAAGCCGAAGAAAACGAACGCCGCAAAATTGCCGATCAACTCCACGACGAAGTAGCCGCCTTGTTGGCCCTGGCTTCGCTCCAAGTTTCTTCGACGCTGGAAAAGGGCCTCCCCGACGCTCAAACCGAGAAGAAACTGGCTAAGGCTCAGGAAATTATCACCTCGGTTAGTGCGACGATTCGTAGTCTTAGTCACCAACTCACGCCCGTGGTCATTGAGAAATACGGCTTCCGTCGCGCCATCGAGGAACTGGCGGAGGCCATTAATTTATCGGGAAAAGTGCATTTGGTGGCCGTTGTCGTCGGTTTTGAAGACTTCAGGAAATACCCGGTTTCGTTCCTGAACGACCTCTACCGGATCACCCAGGAATTGGTTCATAACGTCTTGAAACACGCCCAGGCCACCGAAGCAACGGTCGAACTCGTTGAGCACGAGGGCGTCGTTTCGCTCATCGTCGAGGATAACGGCGTCGGCATTGATGAATCCCCGGAAGCCCAGGGTCAGGGCCTGAGTACCATTCAATCGCGGGTGACTTACCTGAACGGCACGATGGAAATCAGCCGGAAAAAAGAAGGCGGCACCCTCGTTGTTCTTGAAATGCCCGTAACCCATTCACAAGTCATCGTCTGATGGATAAAAACAGACCCTTGCGCCTCCTCATCGCCGACGACCATCCGCTGCTGGTCAGCGGGTTGGTGGCGTTGCTGGAAGAAATGGAGAACGTGCAGGTACTCGAACCGGTGGGCAACGGGCGGCAGTTGCTCGATCGCCTGCGCAAAACGCCCGCCGACCTCGTGCTGCTCGATTTGAATATGCCCAAAATCGATGGCATCGAGGCGTTGAAAACGATGAAAACCGATTTCCCCGAAACAAAAGTGATTGTCTTCACCAGCTACGACCAGCCCAAACTCCTCCGCGAAATCCGGGCGATGGGCGCGGAAGGCTATTTGCTGAAAAGCAGCACGTCGACGGTGTTGAAGGCGGCCATTGCGGCGGTAGCCAGCGGCGAAACCTGGTTTGGCGAAGAATCGCCGGATGCCCCGCCGGGCTTGGTCGATGATTTTATGCGGAAATACCAACTCACGGGGCGGGAGGTAGAAATCATCCGGCTGATTGCCCAGGGTTTGACGACGAAAACAATTGCCGAACGCCTCTTCGTCAGCGAGTTTACCGTCAACGCCCACCGCCGCAACATCTGCCGGAAAGTGGGCGTGGATACGCCCGTGGGCCTGCTCAACTTCGCCCGCGAACAGGGCTTGGCGTGAGTAAATCGACAACTTCCCGGAAGTTTAAAACTTCCGGGAAGTTGCGGGAAGTTGTCAAATCGTTAGCACTAACTATTCCGTACTGACTTACCGCTATGGACTTTTGTGAAATTAGCGCACCCGAGGGGCTTGCCGATCCTCAATTTTAAAACGTACTCCTAAAATACCCAGGACATGAAACGTAAACTCGCATTTCCCCTGATTTTGGTTGGCTTGATTGCCCTGATTACCGTGAACTGTACCAAAAAGGAGGAAATTAAATTTTTTGAACAGTTTTTGGGTCGTTATGCCGGATTAGCCACCAACTCGGCCAACAGCGCCGATAAAAAAACGATGAGTCTTACCATCACCAGCAACGATAATCCCGTGGCGGGTACGTATTCACTCAGTGGCGGTGGCGTAAGTGCTCAGGGGAAAGTAACGGGCACCGTTTTAGGACTCATCCTAAATATGACTTTTAAACCGGATGCTACCGGAACGACCTACACGTTTTCGGGAAATTCCCAGGATAATAATAAGATAACCGGAACCATGACTGGAGTGGAAGCTGGTAAAACGGTGAAGTATGACGTTGATTTAAAAAAATAATCGCTGAGTTAAACGAGCTAAAATCGCGTTACTTCGAATTCAAACGTCCGGGAAGGTGCCTTCCAAAACCGTTAGCACTAACTATTTCCCACTCTTCACGCAGGCTGGAACTTTGGGGTACCGGGGCGCTTCACCCGCCCGGGGCTTTTTTCTCAACCCCTCCTGTTTTCAGCCATGAAACAACTCCTTTTTTTTTCTGATTTTACTGGTGATGGTGCCAGCGCTCCCTTCGTGCGTAGACTTATTAGGAGAAGCTTCCGCCGATTTAGTTAAACAGAGACTGGCGGGCAAGTCCTACACCGGCCCTATGCCGACTGAATGGGAGCTTCAAATGAATACTGCGGTCCTCGCCAACGTTGGTCTTAGGCCCCAGGGTCAGACGCTAACCACTCTCGACCCCCTCGGCTACGCTGCCCCCGACCCGGACAACTTCTTCAGCAGCGAGCGCTTCGCTCTGATGACGGGACTGCAACTGATTGGCAAGGGAGGGAAACAGGAGGATTTCGGCGGTACAGACCGGGTCAGGTTGCTGTACCTCGAAGTGCCCGTGTACGCGCTCTACCAGCACGAATTACCCAACAAGGGCCTCGTCTTCGGCGGGCTGGGGCCATATTTCGGCTACGGACTGAGCGGCAAGTACAAGTCCACTTTCAACGGGCAAACTACTTCTTTCGACGCCTTCGACAAAGACAACGGGGGCTTCCGGCGCTTCGACGGGGGCCTGGCCTTCACGGCGGGCTATCGCTTGCCGAGCAGCCTGCAATTCCGACTGGCCTACGAACTGGGCCTGGCCAACATCGAAACCGGGCCGGACAACAAAACCACCAACCGCGCCCTGAGCGTCAGTGTGGGGTATTCGTTGAATAAACTTTTCGGGAAGAAAAGCCAGTAATTTTTAGGGATTAATCAAACCCGTCCCGCTTCTGGCGGGGCGGGTTGTTTGAAAATCGGCTCAAAATACCGACAACTAAGTATTTCGAGCCGCTCAAGATTGGGGCAAATTTGAGCCTGATTTCTATACTTTCTCTCTCGACAAAACGACCATGAAAAAACTACTTTTTTCCCTGATTGTCTTTGGCTTTTTATTTCCCCAAAGCAAAACAAACGCGCAGGTGGGCACCAAAACCCTTGTGAAATTTAATCTGTCGGGTATCGCCATTAAAAATTACACGTTGCAGTTCGAGCGCGTATTGACGCCCCACAGTTCAATCACGCTTTCCGCTGGCGTATCGCCCAATGCGCCACTACCCTTTCGCCAGGCTTTGCTGGATCAGTACGCCGATAACGAAGACGGGAAACGGGCCATTGAAACTACCCTGTTTACGAAGTACATCGGCACCATCGAATACCGCTTTTATTTTGCCGGGCGGGCACCGTCGGGCTGGTACATCGCGCCGTTTGCCCGGTATCTCAACATCGATATCAGCCAGGATTATACCTACACCCCCAGCGATGGTATTCTGCACAAGGCCCGCTTAAATGCCAAATTTGATGCCTACGGTGGCGGTATTTTATTGGGCCGGCAGTGGATGCTGGGTAAGCACGTTGGCCTGGATTTATGGCTGTTGGGGCCGTTTATCGGCACCAACATCGGCGCGGAATTTGTCGGTGAAGACCCCCTCTGGCGTACTTTGAAACCAGCGGATGTGGTCAAACTTAAGAGTGACATCGAAGGCACGCAACTGCCGGGCTACACCACCACCGCTACCCTCGCTTTCCCGCTCATCACCGCTAAACTCGACGGGCCTTACTACGGGGTTCGGGCGTTTGGGCTGGCGCTTTCGTACGGATTTTAAGCCGGTTCAAGTTGCTTTTTTTAATCAAATTTTCCTCAAAACCATGACCCCCTCATCCCGGTTTCTGCGGCTGATTTGCCTGCTCCTGCTGCTTGCCCTGGCCTGTTCCAAAAAATCCGAAGACGTGCTGCCCGGCGGCACTCATGACGCGCGGATGGAAGGCACCTAGCGGCTGGCTTCGCTCACGGTGACGGCCAAAGAAAAAGGCCAACCCGCCAAAACCGCCACCGAGTTTCCCAGCAGCCCGGTCAGCTACGAATACCGCGCCGATGGCACCTGGGGCAACGGCACGGCCTCGGGCTGCTACACCAGCGAAGCGGGCAAACTCTACCTGAGCAACGACGGCCAAAAAGGCATGATGACGCTCGATATTCAGGAGCTGACCGCCACCAGCTTCCGCTACGGAGCCAACACGCTGGAAACCTTCCTGGCTTTCAGTGGTTCGGTGGGCAGCACCGAACCCACTGCCGACGTACTCGCTAAAATGGAGTCGCTTTCGTTTACTATTGCCCTGACGAAAACGTCGAACACGACTACGC
>JAJAZB010000508.1 GCA_026785975.1 Cytophagaceae bacterium
CCTGAATATTGATTGATGACCGACTTTCCCGACAGCCCCCCCAAGGCGTTGATGTTTAGGGTTGGGGCCGTATTGTAATCGAAACCCGGGCACACAAAGTAACGGTAATCGGCGAGGTGGCTAAAGGGGCCCACGTAGCGACACTCTCCAGCGAGGACCGCATTGACGGGTTCGTTTCGGTCTTTTTGGCAGGCCGTCAGGCAGGCCAACGCCAGGAATAAAAGCCAGATTTTCATGGTTGCAAACTGTTTTTTAACCAAGACACCAATTAGGGCTTTTTGGTTGGAACCGTGGGTATTTATTTACGTTCAACTGCTCTATTTTTCTATGAACCCTGTACGCCTTTCTCTCGCCTGCTTCCTACTAATCAACACTTTTACTTTTGCCACGGCCCAGATCAGCCACACGCTGACCATCAGCGGAACGCGCTTTTATCTGGATAATCAACCGTTTCCCTACAACGGAATCAGTTTTTTCAATGCCCTATTCAACCCCGCATTCAACCAGTCTACCGGGGAGCGGAAGCGCTGGTTGCGCCAGTTTAAGCAGCACGGCATTCGGGTGCTGCGCGTCTGGGGGCAATGGGACAATCAGCGGGGATTTGCCGATGCCAGCCCAACCGCCACGCTTTACCTGCCCGACGGCCAACTCCGCCCCAAGCCACTGGCCACGCTGAAACAAGTCGTCCGGGATGCCAACGACGAAGAAATGGTGGTTGAATTAACGCTTTTCGCCCGTGAAAGCTGGAACGAAAACATCAGGCTCCTGCCCGAAGTTGCCGACCGGGCCACGGCGTTGCTAACGCGCGAATTATTGCCGTACCGCAACGTGACTTTTCAAATTTGGAATGAGTTTGATAACCGGATACCGGAGCATCTGAAAACCATTAAAGCGATTGATCCGGCCCGACTGGTGACCAACTCGCCCGGCTACAGCGGCGAATTGGGTACCCGGGCCGAGAACCGAAGCCTGGATTTTCTGACGCCGCACACGAGTCGGCAAAACGCCGGGAAGGAATGGGAAATCGGCCCCGCCGAAGTCACCTACCTGCTTGAACGGTACAAAAAGCCAGTCGTCGACGATGAACCCGCCCGCAACGGCACCCCCGAGTTTGGCGGCCCCAAAGAGCAAACTTATCCCACGGATCATATTCTGCACATTTACAACACCTGGCGGGCGGGTGGCTATGTCATTTATCACCACGATATGTTCCAGAAAGGCTACGGCCACGCGACGGTGCCGCCCAGTGGCATTCCCGACCCGGCGTTCAATCCCTACCACCGGGCCGTATTGGAGTTTATGGGGCAATGGAAGCGGTATTTCTGACCACGCCGACGGAGTGTTCAAGGGATAGTTTTTGGTTGTTTTTTCTTTGGTAAATTCCCCGGCCACGGTTTCTTTTTTCTCCGAACCTGTTTTCACCATGAACGTATTCGTTGCTCGTCCAACTAAATTCCTCCTGGTTTCTTACCTGTTCACGACGCTGGCGTTTGGGCAGTCGCGTACCTTCACCAATCCCCTGCTACCGTCGGGCGCGGACCCCTGGAGCATCCACCACGACGGCTGGTATTATTACACGCACACCACGGGCCGCAACGTGACGCTCTGGAAAACCCGCAATCTGGCCGAATTGCCCACAGCGGAAAAACAAATCGTCTGGACGCCGCCCGCTACGGGGCCGTATTCCAAAGAAATCTGGGCACCCGAACTGCACCGCCGCAACAATAAGTGGTACATTCTGGTGGCCGCCGACAACGGGCAAAACCGCAACCATCGCCTGTGGGTACTCGAAAACAGCGCCGCCGATCCGCTCACGGGTACGTTTACGCTGAAGGGCCAACTCGAAACGCCCGACGACAAATGGGCCATCGACGGGTCGATTTTCGAGCATCGTGGTAAGTTGTACCTCGTGTGGTCGGGCTGGGAAGGGGAACAAAACGGCGAGCAGGCTATTTACCTCTGCCGTCTCAAAAATCCCTGGACGGCCCGAGGCAAACGCGTTCGGATTTCAACCCCAACGCTCGATTGGGAAAAAGACGGCACCATTCCCCGCCCCGGCCCCGACGATAAGCCCGTCGTGCTGGTCAACGAGGGTCCGCAGCCCCTGGCCCACGGCGACAAACTCTTCGTGATTTACTCCGCCAGCGGTTGCTGGACCGAAAGCTACGCCCTGGGCCTGCTCGAAGCCGAGTCCCGCAAAAATCTGCGCAAGCCCCGCAACTGGAAAAAACACCCGCAACCGGTTTTTAAGGCAAAAAACGTGAACGGTACCCACGCGGCGGGGCATAATTCATTTTTTAAATCACCCGATGGAACCGAGGACTGGATTTTGTACCACGCCAATCCCGAAATGGGCCAGGGCTGCGGCATGAACCGCTCCCCACGGATGCAGAAAATTGCCTGGACACCCGACGGAATGCCCGACCTGGGCCAACCCGTGGCCACGGGCGTGTCGATGCCCGTGCCGGAGGGCGGTCGGACGCAATAAGTTTTCGCCGGAACTTGTTTTAGTCGTTACTCAGTTATTAAGTCACGAATCACTGATTTTCTCATGCGTCAAATCTCCGTTGTTTTGGCTGTTTTTTTCGCCGCGCTGAGTCCGGTGATGCTGCGCAACCCCAAGGTACAGGCCGAAGATTACGACCTCGTTTACAACATGAAACGCCTGGGTTCGGGCGATACCTACGTCATGGGTAGCGCCAGCCACGGTTCGTACATCGCTTTCCGGCAGATTG
Organism: Cytophagaceae bacterium; assembly: GCA_026785975.1. Lineage (GTDB taxonomy): Bacteria > Bacteroidota > Bacteroidia > Cytophagales > Spirosomataceae > JAJAZB01. The sequence continues at coordinate 2,736 of JAJAZB010000508.1, forward strand.
ACCTGAAAAATATTGACCAATTGACGTACCGGTTGTCCTCGCGCAACCGCGATGCGACCCTCGAAGCCCGGCTCGATTCGGCCACCGGGCCACTCATCAGCACCTTGACTTATCAGGCCACCAAAAGCTGGGAAAACCACGTGGAATTAACCGCTCCGGTGAAGGAAATCATCGGCGTATACGATGTGTATTTCGTACTCAAAAAAGCCGACGAGCCGAACGACGACCTGATTCATCTGGATTGGATTTACTTCCAACGGAAGAATTGGGCGGGTAGCCTTAAATTTTGAACGATGGGAGGTAATTTCTGAGAATTCTGATTTTTCGTGCGGGTCACCCTGAGCGGAGCGGACACCGCGCGGTCGAAGGGTACCCGCACAAAAAAAGGTTCGCCGAGTACTCGGCGAACCTTTTTTTTCACCTAACCAAATCTGTTAACCACCTACTGACAGGGTAGCTACGAACTTCAGTTCGTAGCAAAGATGCAGGCAATTCTACGAACTGAAGTTCGTAGCTACCTTTATTTAAACCCGGCGAGGCTCGTTGGGCGCACGGCAACGACCTTAAACTCCGTCCGGCGGTTTTCCTGGTGTTGCGTTTCGTCGCACTTGATGCC
>JAJAZB010000509.1 GCA_026785975.1 Cytophagaceae bacterium
CCCGGCCTATTCGCAGACGGGTCCGATAAGCAAGCGATTGAATTACAATCTCTTTCTATCCTCGACCATCGATGCCCTCGACCAAACCGTGGATGGCGTGGCTTACCCGGCCACAACCCTCCAGTGGTTCGCCCAGCCGAGCCTGAGTTACCAACTCAGCCCCCACTCGACGGCGGCAGCGGGGTACGCCTTCGTTCGGCACAACCTCTTCGATCGCGTCCACACCGATGAAAACCGGCTCTGGGGGCAGGTGGCTTTCAATCATGCCGCCGGAAGGGGACGACTGGCGCACCGTTTTCGGTACGAAGAGCGGCACCCGTTCAATCGCGGAAACCACCGGATGTCGTACGCCACGCTGGGCCGTTATCACGTGGGCTACACGCTACCGTTGAGCAAGGCGAAAAAGTGGGAAAAAGGCTGGTACCTGACGGCATCCAACGAAGTCTTTCTCTGCATCAGCGGGGCGCAAAACGGCCCCATCGGTCAGAAAAATGCGTTTCACGGCGAAGACTGGATGAGCGCTGGCCTGGGCTACAACACCGGGAAAATGGGCCGCGTCGAGCTGGGGTATATGTTACAAACCCTCGTGTGGAATCCCCGTCAGGACCTTCGCTTTTTGCACCTGGTGCAAGTGACCTGGCTAACCAATTTCCGCCTGAGCGGCATCAGCGATTGGTTTTACACCCCAACGCTGTTTGAAAACCGAAATTAAGTTTCCGCTTTTATCCACCATTCAACGTTCAAACGCGATGAAATCTACTTTTTTACGACGTATCCTTTTCTGTCTTCTCGCCACTGGCGCGATTACTGGCAGTGCGCTGTCCGGGGCTTTCGCCCAAACTCCCAACGACGGGCTGATGATGGGCAAACGCTATATCTGCAACGTGTTGACGTATTCCAACGGCAGTTGGAGCGGGTACTGGGAAGGTCCGTTGAAACGCTCGAACCCCAACATTGGCACGTTTACCAGCCAGAACGTCATGTTTATGAGTGCCTACGGAGTGACCAGCCGCCTCAACGTGATCGTTGGGCTACCGTACATCTGGACAAAATCCGACGGCGGGCACATGGCCGGGCAGCGGGGTTTGCAGGACGGTTCGCTGTTTTTGAAATGGCAACCGCTCAAAGCCAAAACCAAAGTTGGCACGTTTAGCGCCTTCGCCGTCGGCGGCATTTCCGTGCCCCTGAGCAACTACGTGCCCGATATGCTGCCCTTCTCCATCGGCATCCGGTCCAAAACAGCCTCCCTGCGCGGGATTCTTAACTACAATCTCAACGGGTTTTACCTGACCGGCGCGGCGGGTTACACGGCCCGGGGTCCCATCACTATCGACCGGGACGCCTACCAGGCCGAGGGCCGGATTTACGATACCAATAAAGTAATGCCCCCAAATGTGGTGGACGCCTCGGCCCGGCTCGGTTTTGTCAATAAACACCTCCAAATTGAAGGCTTCGTCGAGAGCATGACCAGCCAGAGTGGCGACGATATTCGCCGCCAGGACGCCCCCTTTCCCACCAACAAAATGGACATGACCAGCGCCGGAGCCATGGCCAAAGTGCATTTTTTCACGAAAAGCGGGGCTTTTTTCACGGTACTTGGGCAGTACAGCCAGGTGCTTTCGGGCCGTAACGTCGGGCAAGCCACCGCCTACACGCTGGGCGCACAGCACACGTTTCGGGTGGGCGGTGCCAAAAACTAATTTTCCACCGCTCAACTTCTCGAACGTTGGGCACACCTTTAAAAAACTTAAGCGATGAAAACTATCTTTTCCCGCAAAATGACCCAGTGGATTGGTCTCGTTGGCTTGGTTCTGTTGAGCAATGCCTGCGATAAATCCATTTCCGAACCCACCTACGACGCCTACACGCCCACGGCCCTCGACGCCAACGGCGGCACCTGGAAAACCTACGTGCTGACCAGCGCCACCGACATCGAGGTGATGGAACCCAAAGCAACCACCTCGACCGAGTACCAGGCCGAACTCCAGGAACTAAAAACCACCGCTGCCCAACTCAGCCAGACTCAGCGCGAGGCCGTGACTTTCTGGAGCGCCGGGGGCGTGTACCGTTGGCACGAAATCGCCCGGACGCTGGCGGCCAATTACAATTTACCACCCGTGTTCAATGAGGCTACGGGCAAGTACCCCGTGCCCGACGCTGCCAATCCGAAGGCCGACCCGAAGTTTCCGTTTACCAATCCGCCCTACGCGGCCCGCGTGTTTGCTTACCTGGCTGTGGCGCAGTACGACGCGCTGGTAGCGACCTGGAACTACAAATACAAATTTAACCGGATGGCTCCGGGCAAGGTGGACGCTTCGCTGAAATCGCTCGTGCCCGTTTCCGACCTGCCCGCCTACCCCTCGGAAGACGCCGTGGTGGCCGTAGCGTCGGCGGAGATTTTGAAACTCATGTTTCCCGGTGAAGTCGAAAAACTGGACGCGCAGTGCGTGGAGCACGTCAACAGTCGCCTTTGGGCCGGGGCCAACGTGCGCAGCGACGTGGATGCAGGTACCGCGCTCGGCAAGGCGGTAGCCGCCAGGATTATTGCCCGCGCCAAAGCCGACGGCATGGGAGCCGCCAACAACCAAACGCTGGTGGCCGGAATGATTACCGCCGCTAAAGAGCGCGGCCTGACGATGGAATGGAAAAGCCTCGAAACGCCCGCCCGTCCGCCGATGCTGCCCAACTACGGGGCCGTGAAACTCTGGAATTTCAGCACCGCCGAGCGCAACGCCCTGCGGCCCGTTGCGCCCCCGGCCATCGGTAGCTCCGAGATGGAAAAAGACCTGAATGAACTACGGGGTTTTGCCAAAAACAGTACGCGTGAGCAAAAAGCCATCGCCTCGTACTGGTCCGACGGCGTGGGGAGTTACACCCCCCCCGGCCACTGGAACCGCGCAGCCGCCCGCCTCACCCGCCAGTACAAACACAACGAACTCCGTGCCGCCCGTACGCTGGCCCTCACCATGACCGCCGTGGAAGATGCGGGCGTTTGCTGCTGGGACACCAAGTTTTACTACTTCACGGCGCGACCGTTCCAGGTCGACCCGTCGATCCGCTCGACCATCGGCACGCCCAACTTTCCGGGTTACACCTCGGGCCACTCCACGTTTTCGGGTGCGGCGGCGACTATCCTGAGCCACTTGTTCCCGAGTGAATCCGCCGACCTGGATGCCAAGGCGAAAGAAGCCTCGGAGTCCAGGATTTACGGCTGTATTCACTTCCGGGCCGATTGCGAGGCGGGCCTCAAGTGCGGGGCCAATATTGCCGCCTACGCCGTGAAACGCGCGCAGGCCGACGGGGCGACGAACTGATTTCAATGAGTGAATGATAGAATGAGTGAATAGAGGCGTTGCCTTTTATTTAATCACTCATTGAATCTGTTTAGGATTCTGGAAAATAAAGATTTGTCATGGCACCGGCCACCCGGCCCGACGTTAGGAGGGACCTTGCTGGTACACGGATATACAAGGTCCCTCCTAACGTCGGGATGACAGAAGAAAGGTTTGGAAAACAATCCTGCATCTTAAAAATTAAACCCCTAAACAGCCTCATTTTATCATTCGCTCATTCCTTCATTCACGCATTGATTTTCATGAAAAACTTGTTGCTAAGCGTAGCTACGTTGGTTTTACTGACCGGCGTGGCTTCTGCTCAAGCGCCCGATAGCCTCCGCGCCATCGACCTCTCGGAGGTGGTGGTGGAAGGTTCACGAATTACCCGTCAACTCGCTGTGCCTGACCGCCAGGCCGGGTTACAGCTTACTCGACGTGCTGGCCTCGGTTCGCCTGACACCGCACCTGACGCTGAAGGCCAGTTTGAACAACGCGCTGAACAAGTCGTATTTCACGAAGCGACCGACGTTCTACCCCGAACCCGGCCTGTGGCCCTCCGACGGGCGTTCGGCCAACCTGACGTTGGTCATTAACCTATGAGTGGGATGAAAACTCTGTTTTACCTCGGCATCGCTGGCCTGATTCTGTTTGAAATCGCCAACGTATATTTCATCATGCCCATGCCCGGTAGCCAACGAATCCGCAGCATCGACGTGGCCTATTTTCTCTATTCCTGGCGTTGGGCCTTTCGGATCGGATTCGGGTTGCTCGCGCTGGCGGGTGCATTTTCGGCGTGGCGGGCACAGGGCTGGCGGAAGTGGTTGGTGCCTGGGTTGCTGCTGTTGGCGGGCGGCGTGGCGTACGCCACAAACTATGAAATGGCCGCCGACACGATGTTTTTGCAACCCAAAACACTCACGTTGAAACCTGCCTCTCAGAACAAGGTGGACCTGCGCCGTCTCGTGATCGGGGTGGAAATCAACGGGCAGGCCAAAGCCTACCCCATCCAGTTTATCGGTTACCACCATCAAGTACGCGACACAGTGGGCGGACGGCCCGTGCTGGTGAGTTACTGCACGGTGTGCCGCACGGGCAGGGTATTCAGTCCGTTCGTGGATGGTGAACCTGAAACCTTCCGGCTGGTAGGCATGGACCATTTCAACGCGATGTTTGAGGACGAAACTACCGGTAGTTGGTGGCGACAGGCCAACGGCGAGGCGCTCGTCGGGCCGCGCAAGGGTGCGTTGCTACCCGAACTGGAAAGCCAGCAAATGACCCTCCGGCAGTGGCTGCGCCTGCACCCGGCCAGCCTGGTGATGCAAGCGGATACCGCATTTAAAGACAAGTATTCCAAGGATTTCAAGTACGAAAACGGCAGCAGTCGCAAAGACCTTACCGGCACCGACTCGCTGTCGTGGCGGGATAAATCCTGGGTGGTGGGCCTGACGGTGGGCCGGAAAAGCAAAGCCTACGACTGGAACCGCCTCTGCCGCGAGCGCATCATCAATGACACGCTGGGCGGCAAACCCATCGTACTCGTCCTCGCTGCTGACACCGCCAGTTTCTTCGCCTTCGTGCGTCCCGACGTTGCCACCCGATTCAGCCTACGCCGCGATTCGCTCCTCGCGCCGGGCCACGCCTACGGCCTCAACGGGCGGGGCGCGATGGGTTCGCTGAAAAAACTACCTGCTACTCAAGAGTTTTGGCACAGTTGGCGGACGTTTCATCCGGGGACAGGGCGGTATTGATTACTTATTTTCAAAATATTGCTGGGATTTCGTATACTTGTGAGGGAAAGTTTAGTCGGCGCGGACACAAGTCACATACCCGCTCCTGTAGGGGCTTGACTTTCGAAGTTACATCGCACATTGGCCGCTATCGCGGCCCGCCGTTCACAGAACGACGATTATTTAAAGTTCGAGGTGACACACCTCGAACAACGTGGGACTTGCTGGGCCACAGCAGCATCAAAACCACGGAGTTGTACACCCACGTGGCGTTAAACAAGCGACCCATTTCACCCCTGACTGAATTGGGATTATGAAACGTAAACCCCGCAAGCAACAAGCGGGATTAGGGCCGCCCAAAGGGGGGGGGGGGGCGAGTTGTTGGGGGGATTTATCGCGGTGGGGGCGG
>JAJAZB010000510.1 GCA_026785975.1 Cytophagaceae bacterium
CCCTTAGACGTTCCCAGGTTGTTCCAAGTCTGAAGCCAAGATTTGTGCGTAAGTGACTTGGAACGGGGTATAAAACCTAGTCTTCAGACTGAAAATCTCCCCTGGCGCGAGTCTGTGACTCGTGTCCTTTCAGCCTGTAAAAGTCTATTGCCCGCCAAACGCCTCCCGCAGCACCTCCCGGTCGTCGAAGTGGGTTTTTATACCCTTAATTTCCTGGTAGGTTTCGTGGCCCTTGCCCGCCACCAGAATCACGTCGTGGGGCTTGGCCAGGGCCACGGCGTGGAAAATGGCCTCGCGACGGTCGGGGATCATTTCAGTTTTTTTGGCGGCAATCGGGGAAACGCCCCGCTGCATATCGGCCAGGATGTCGAGCGGGTCTTCGTGGCGGGGATTATCGGACGTCAGAATGACCCGATTACTGAATTTGCAGGCAATCCCGGCCATCACCGGGCGCTTGGTGGCGTCGCGGTTGCCGCCACAACCCACCACCGTGATGATTTGCGGCAGGCGTCCTTTGGCGTCAGCCAGCCGTAAATTGGCAATCGTTTCCAGTACGTTTTTCAACGCATCCGGCGTGTGGGCGTAGTCGACGATACCCAGAATTTGGTACGGGGAAATCACCTGCTCAAACCGACCTGGTGCCGTCGGTAGGTCCGATAACTGGGTCAGCACTTCTTCGGGGTCTTCGCCCAGCAGCACCGCCGCGCCGTACACACCGAGCAAATTGTAGGCATTGAACGCCCCAATCAGACTGAAGTGTACTTCGCGACCGTCCACGTCCATTTGCAAACCAAACATGGAATCGGCAATGAGTTTGCCTTTGAAACTGGCTCCGGTTTCGAGCGAAAACGTCTCCCGACGAGCCGCCGTGTTTTGCACCATCACGGCCCCGCGCCGGTCGTCGGCATTGACGAGGGCGAAGGCGGTTTTGGGCAGTTGGTCGAAAAAGCCTTTTTTCGCCCGGATGTAATTGTCGAACGTTTGGTGAAAATCGAGGTGGTCGTGGGTGATGTTGGTGAAAATTCCTCCGGCAAACACCAACCCCGCGATGCGCTCCTGCACCACGGCGTGCGAACTGACTTCCATGAACACGTGCGTGCAGCCTTTTTTAAGCATATCGGCCAGCAAGGCATTGAGTGTCACGGTGTCGGGCGTGGTGTGGGTACTGGGAATGACGGTTTCGTCAATCTGATTTTGCACCGTCGAAAGTAGCCCGCAGTGGTAGCCCAAGCGCCGAAACAGTCGGAAGAGCAGCGTCGCCGTGGAGGTTTTGCCGTTGGTACCCGTCACGCCAATAAGTTGGAGTTTGGTCGACGGATTCCCGTAAAAATTAGCGGCGATAAAACCCAGCGAGCGGGCTGCATTCTCAACCTGCACGTAGCTGACGCCTTCCACTAAGGTTTCGGGTAACGCTTCGCAGAGAATCACGCTGGCCCCGCTTTCCACCGCTTTGGAAATGTACTGATGCCCATCGACCTGGGTGCCGCGTAAGGCGGCAAACAAACAGCCGGGCGTGACCCGGCGCGAATCGATAATCAGGGCCGAAACTTCTGCGTCGGGGCGACCCGCCACGGCTTTTAAAAGAGGAACTTTGTAGAGAATATCCTGGAGCGTCATGGAAGAGTCTCGAGTCGTTAGTCAGCCGTCGCCAGTACAGTAGCCAAGACGCTTGACCTGCGCTCCGATTACAGTACTGCGTCGCTGGCTTTTATGATTTTCACCTGTCCTTTTTCATCGGAAATGGCCACCGATTGCCCCAAAAGGCGTTTACGTTCCACGGCGAGTTTAATTGCCCGCCGGGTAGCTTCCAGAATCTGCTGACCTAATTCGTTTGTTTCAGTTTTCATTGATTGTAAAACGGTAGATTTTTCAATTCTTCTAACGATCCCACCTTGCCTTTCGCCAGCAAACGGGGCAACAGCATCGAGTTGTCATACACGTACCAATGGTCGCAAATCGGGGCGAAAATTCGTAAAAGATTTTCGATTCCTCGTTGGTAGCGCCTCTCGATGACATCGTCGGGAATGGAATGCCCGCCTTCGCTGACCCGCTGACGAACCCGCGATTTGGCCAGTTCAGGCGAATTCAGCCAGTAAAACAGCAAGGTTACACGGTAACCTTTTCGCTGGGCATCAACCACCAAATTCATGTAACTTTTCGTGGTTAGCGTAGTTTCGATGGCAAAAGTTACTCCACTGATAAGCAAGGTCTGGATACGCTGTAGCATGATTCGCCCCGCTTCGAACGCGACGGAATCGGGCTGAAACGGTGACAACCCGGTAGCAATGGCATCGGCATTGACAAATTCGCGGCAATTGAGTAACTCCGGTAAAACCGTCAGCGAGGCCGTAGTTTTACCAGCCCCATTGCAACCAGAGATGATGTAAAGGTCGGGCATGAATAAATATAACTCTACGTCTTTAGTTGTCGTTCAACCACGAACTACAAACCACAAATCAAAATCTCATTCCAATTTCAACGTCACCAGTCTGCCCGTGGTTTGCTGGCTAACGACTTTGCCAACGCCGGAATAACTGACGCGATACTGTTTGTTTTCGAGCACGTACAGCGCGTCGCGCAGGGTCATGCCGCGCAGGTCGGGGATCTGATTGCGCGGGGTTTGGGTTTCGGTCCAGCCTTCGGGTGCCTCGGCGTTCAGTTCGGCGGCAATCAGTCGGGCGTCGCTGGTGTGCGTGGTTTTCAACTTTTGTGCCGGAAACGCCGGGCGGGTTGTATTTCCCTGCAATTCCCGGTGGAGGCGCAGATCCGTGGCGTAAATTTTATCGGCAATATCCCGGAAAACGGGCGCGGCTACCGCACGGGCGTACAGCAATTCCCGGTTGACAGCGTGGGGGTTGTCGATCACAACGATGCAACTGTACTTGGGCTGGTTGGCCGGAAAATAACCCGCAAACGACGTGTAGTACACGCCCTTGCGGTAGGTGCCGTTGATGAGTTTCTGGCTGGTGCCGGTTTTGCCCGCAATTTGGTAGTGCGTACCCTTGATGTTGACGGCCCCGCCGTGCTGAACTACTCCTTCCAGCATACTGCGGACGATTTTCAGGGTACGTTCCGAACAGATTGGCTTCTCGGGGCGAACCTGCGTTTTTGTGAAATCCTCCTGTACTTCATCGGCCCGTTGGGTGCGCTTCACGATGAGGGGCTGCACCCAGTACCCATTGTTGGCAATTGAATTGTAAAACGTCAGGATTTGCAGCGGCGTCAGCAGCGATTCGTAGCCGATGGACGTCCAGGGCAAGGACGTTTTGCTCCAGCGCCGATCGCCGGGGCGGCGGAAAAAGGGCTTGGCCTCGCCCCGAAACTGAAAATTCAGCGGTTTGGTCAGGTGAAATTTGTCGAGGTAGTCGAGGTAGCGCTCGGGTTTGGCGGCGAAATGCCGCAGTACCATTTTGACGGTTCCGATGTTGGAAGAACTTTCAAAAACGTGCTGAATCGAAATCGTGCCGTGCCCGCCCCGGTTGGCGTTGGAGTCCTCAAGTCGGCGCCCGTGAATCATCATGACTCCATTGCCGGTATTCACCAAATCGGTGGGCGAAAGAGCGGCTTCCTCAAACAGCGCGACCATCGTGGGCAGTTTGAATGTGGAGCCGGGGTTGGTGGCCCAGCGCACGGCAAAATTGAAATCATCGGTGTAGGTGCTGTCGTGCTTGAGTTTGAGGTTGGTCATGGCCTTGATTTCGCCCGTGGCCACTTCCATCACCACCACACAGCCGTAGTCGGCGCGGTACTGCCGGAGCGCCCGCAACAGCGCCGACTCGGCGACATCCTGCATATTGACGTTGAGTGTCGTGTACAAATCGAGGCCGGGTACGGGTTTGGTTTCCGAGCCGTCGTACAACGCCCGCCAGCTTCCACCGGCGAGCTGCTCGAAGACGCCCTTGCCGGATCGCCCACCCAGTGGCCCGTTAAAACTGGCCTCCAGGCCCGAAATGCCCACCTGCCCCCGATTGTCGTTGGTCGAGCCGATGGTGCGCTTGCCCATGTTGCCGAAAGGATTGACCCGCTGCCGAATCACCTCGAACACCGCCCCGCCTTTGTATTTACCCAACCGAAACAGTGGCCAGTTCTCGATGCGTTTTTTCTGCTGAAAGTCAAAGGTTTCGTTGTTCAGCACGATGTATTTAACGGATGAATCCCGGTGGGCCGCCAGGATACGCGCCTGGTATTCACGCTTGGAATGGTCGCCGAAAAAACGGGACAGCAAAATGCAAACGCTGTCAATCTTGGCGTTGAATAACGCATCGTTTCCCTTGCGGCGCCCCACCGTCAGGTCCAGACCGAGGCGGTAATACGGCAACGAGGTAGCCAGCAAACTGCCATCGTCGGCGTAAATACTGCCCCGCGTGGCCACAATCGTCCGATTTTTGACGTACGTTTTGTTGGCTTTTTTCCGCCACATCGAACCCTCCACCTGCTGAATGTAGAAAATCCTGACGGCAATGGCCGTCGAAAACACCGCCACCGCCAGAAAAGCCAGCCGCACGCGGAGCATGATGGCACGTTTGATGTTCATTTTTTTAGGAGTGAAAAGTAGGAGTGAGGAGTGAAAGGTAGCGACCCACCTTTCACTCCTCACTCCTGGTTTTTACAATCAATTTCATCGGCGGAGTTTTAGCTTCGACCAGCCCGAGTACAGCCACTTTTTTAATCACCTCCGACTGTTTCCCGGCCTTCATAAACCGGGCTTTGCGGGTGGTGTAATCCGCGTGCAACTCTTCAATTTTTCGTTTGGCCTTGTCGGTATCGCGGATGAGTTGTTCGGCGTGGTGGGCCAGCCCGATGTAAATTAGCAGCAGAAACGCCACCCAAAGCGCGTAGTCGAGGTGCTGCAAGGGCAAGCGGCCTCCCAACAGCCGGTTCATGTCGAACTGCCGGTCGAGCCACGAAAACACGCTGAAGCGCTTGCGGGGTCCGCTACTGCCCCGGTTCGGGTTTCGGGAAACGTTCTTGGCCATGGTTTTTTACAATGAACAATGAACAATTAAAAATGAACAATGGAAAACATTGACGGTCCGCCGCGCGGCTGTATTTTTTAATTGTTCATTTTTAATTGTTCATTGTTCATTGATTTGTTTGGTTCGGCAATTCGTAATTTGGCGCTACGGGCGCGGTTGTTGCGGGCAATTTCGTCGGGACTGGCGGCGTAGGGCTGGCGGCGACCCACGGCGCGGAGGGGTTTGAGTTCGTTGCCGTACAGGTCTTTTTCAACCTCACCCGCAAATTTTCCTTTGTTGATGAAGGTCTTCACCAGGCGATCTTCCAGCGAATGGTAACTCATCACGACGAGCCTTCCGCTGGGGGCAAGGACTTCGGGAACCTGTTCCAGAAATTCGGCCAACGCCTTCAACTCATCATTGACTTCAATGCGAATGGCCTGAAATACCTGCGCCAGGTACTTAAATTCCTTGCCACGCGGCGCGTACTTTTGCACTACGGCTTTTAGCTGCCAGGCCGTATCAATGTCTTGGTTGGAGCGGGCCGAAATCACGGCGCTGGCGAGCGTCCGGGCGTTTCTTACTTCGCCGTACAGGCCAAAAATCCGGTGTAATTTTTCCTCCGAATACGTACTGATGAGGTCTTTGGCCGAAAAAGGCGCTTCCTGGTTCATGCGCATATCGAGTTCACCGTCAAAGCGCGTTGAGAAACCCCGGCTACCTTCGTTCAACTGGTGCGAGGAGACACCCAGATCGGCCAGGATGCCATCAACTTGCTTGAGCCCGTAGAGCCGCAGGTACTTTTTAAGGTGGCGAAAATTGGCTTCTACAAACGTGAAACGCTTGTCATTCAAGGCTTTTGCATTGTCTTTTGCGTCGGCATCCTGGTCAAAGCCAAACAGTCGGCCCGCTGGTCCGAGCCGTTCCAGAATGGCCTGTGCATGGCCACCTCCGCCAAAAGTTACGTCGACGTAAGTACCTTCGGGCTGGATATTCAGCGCCTCAAGGCACTCGGTCAGCAGAACGGGTTGGTGGTATTCGGTGGTCAAGGGCATCGGCTTTTTTGTAAAATTGGCGGTAAAATCTGATTTGCGGAACCAATGTTTTTCGTAAGCGGGTTTTTAATCCAAATTATTTGGTGTTTCAACTCGTCTTTCCCCATAAAATTTATGCTCGGTCACGTCAAAAAACTCGTTCTCGCTCTCTTCCCACTCGTTGGGGTTGCCCAAATTAATCCACCAACCGGTACGTATCGCGCCGTTATCGAGATTCAGGGGCAGCAATTGCCCTTTGGCCTCGACGTGCAGGCGGGCGCGGATGCCCGAACCTACCAGGTTTTTGTCCTGAATGGGAAAGAACGCCTACCGATGGACGCCTCAACCCTCGAAGGTGACTCGTTGCGGATACCGATGTCACTGTTTGATGCGGAGTTGATGGGAAAGGTTTCGGGGAATCAGTTGATTGGTTTTTACCAGCGAAAGCGCGGGAATATCGTTGTGCGACGGGTACCCTTCCGGGCCGTGAAGGGCCAACCGTACCGCTTTACACCCACCACCGCCGATGTAAAAGCGCGGGTCGGCGGCAAGTATGCGACCACCTTCCGCGACAAAGACGGGGAAGAATCAACGGCGGTCGGTGTATTTGAACAAGACCTCAACCGCGTCACGGGTACCTTTCTAACCACCACCGGCGATTACCGCTACCTCGATGGCAACCTCATCGGAGATAGTCTGTTTTTGTCGGCCTACGATGGGTCACACCTGTTTTTGTTGAAAGCCAGGGTGCAGGAAAGCGGCTTTTCGGGCGATTTTTTCTCGGGACTTGGCAGCCGCTCAACGGTTGTGGCCCGACGCGACGAGAAAGCGGCCTTGCCCGATGAACGGACCTTGACGTTTTTGAAACCCAACGCGGAGCGGTTTACGTTTCGCTTTCCCGATGCCCAAACGGGGAAGCCGGTCAGCCTCGACGACAAAATGTTTAAAGGCAAAGTGACGGTGGTGCAAATCATGGGTTCCTGGTGCCCCAACTGCATGGACGAGACGAATTTTATGGTGCCCTGGTACCGTAAAAATGCCCAACGTGGGGTTGAAATGGTGGGTCTGGCCTATGAGCGTAGCCCCAAGTTTGCCGTTTCCGCGCCGAAGGTGCAACGCATGGCGCAACGCTTTGGCATCACGTACCCGGTCTTGCTGGCGGGCGTCAGTGACCAATCGGCCTCGGCCACGCTGCCCATGCTCAATCGAATCATGGGCTACCCGACCACGATTTTTGTCGACAAAAAAGGCAAGGTGCGCGAAATTCACACGGGTTTTAGCGGTCCCGGTACGGGCGCGTACTACGACAAGTTTGTGGATGATTTCAACCGGCTGATGGATAAGTTGCTGGCGGAGTAATCGGCTCTCAACCCGGATAACGCTTGAGGCTTCCGAGCAATAGCGCGGCTCCACACACCAACAGATAGCTGATGCTTACACCCACTAAGCCGAATTTTATCGAAGCGCAGTAGAGGGCCACTTTGGGCAAAGTTTCATTGTGCGCACCCAGCAATAGGCCTACCAACGCCCCATTTTCAACAAAATCTAAAGCGGCGGCGGCTACGGGCATCCAGGCCATTACACGCCCCTTTCCAGCCGATGAATCTTCTGGCAGCGCCGCTGTCATTTTCAAACAGGCCAGGTGCAAAAACAACCCGTACAGCACCAGGAACAGGTAATCGAGGCCCAGGCTCAACCCCGCCGACGTGCGGGCGGGCGTGTCCCAGGCGGCGAGTATCGCCTGCGTACTGTTGAGTGTTCCGGCAAATTCGAAGGATAGAATGCCGTGGGGAGAAACGAGCGTTTTTAGTGCCGCGCCGAATTGACTCAGCATGGCGATCACCAATAAATTGGCAATCGCCAAAGGCCAGAGCCAGCGGCCCGATACCGTCAAATTATTCATCAGAGAGAAATTTGAGTACTTGGATGGAAATACGCTGAAAATACCCCCAACCCCCTGAAGGGGGCATTTTCCATATAATGGTTTATTAAGCTCCCTTCAGGGGTTAGGGGTATTTTTGGATGAAAACCCTACCGAGGCCGTTGCAAATCAGCTTTTAAGCGATAGCGCAACAGCACTTTCCGACCCGATACGCTTTCCAGCAACGGTTTCAGAATTTTATCGGCATTCGTACGGGTTTGTTCCAGAATTCCAGCCTGCAACGCCGATTCTCTGACCTGGGCCTCCGCCCGGCGAAACGCATCATCGACCAGGTTAGCTTCGTCAAAAATGGCGTATTCCGTGTTGTACACTTTGGAGCGGGAATGGTCGATTTTGAAACTGCACAACTCCGGTTCGGGCAGGTGAATGATGAGGGTGTCGTTGCCAAACGAGGCCACGTCGGCAGAGCCAACTTTGGTGAGGTCGAGGCAGCCAATGGCTTCACCCTGGACGATGAGTAACGCTTTAGCATTGGGCAAAAGCGGCCTGACGACTTCGTGCTCGACCACGTCGCGGAAATTGTAATGCACCAATTCAAGTTTGCCGAGTGTGGTAATCCGTTCCAGGACAACATTGTGGTTGGTCACCGTTTCGCCGCCACTCAACCAGTCGGATTTGCGGAATTTCTCCCAGCCCCAAACCACGGCGGCGGCAAACAAAATCAGCAGGGAAAGGCGGAGAAAAAAGCGAATCATGGCGTGGTGGAGATTACGGCCAAAGGTATAAAAAGAAAGTACCTGCCGCTACGCGGCTTTCAAAAGACCTCTACCCGAACGGCCCAAACAAAAAAAGCCGGATCGCTTTCGGGCAATCCGGCTTTTCAATCTAAATAAATTAATGCCCTGAAACGACCTGTTGTTTCTCCAAATCAAATAATTCGGTCAGCACGTCCACCAGGTTTTCGGCGTCGCCGCGTTTGCAGGCGGCTTTGAGTTGAACGACGGGAAGTTTCAATATTCGCTGAACGATCCCCGCCGTAATCCGCTCCAGGCGTTCGGCTTCGTCGGGGTTAAGGCCCTTGAGGTGACGCGACAGTTCATCCCTACGGATTTGCTCCAACGCATTTTTGAGTTTCTGAATGGTGGGCGAAACCACCATTTCCTTCGACCAGTCGTTGAACTGGGCGATGCACTCCGCAACGATCGACTCCACGTGCGGAACCGCCGCCAGGCGTTGTTGCAGGGCCTCGTTGGCTTTAGCCCGGATGCTGTCGATGTTGAAAACCAGTACGCCGGGCACATCCTCGACCTCCGGCTGAATGCTGCGGGGTACCGAAAGATCAATGAAATACTTGTAGGTCAGTACGTTGAAGTCTTCGGCGAGGACTTTCGTTACCAACGGTTCGTCCCTGACAACCGAGGACACGATCACGTCGGCCCGACGAAGTTCGGCTTCGAGGTACTCGAAAGGCACCACCCGAAAGTTGCCATTTTTGGCGACTTCCAACGCCCGGGTGTACGTGCGGTTGATGACGGTAATCTCGGCGAAATTCTTAGCCGCCAGATTTTTGCAAACATCCGTGCCGATTTCACCCAGCCCGACGATGAGTACTTTGGGTTGTGAAATAGTTTGTGTAACCGCTTCGATCAGTTCGACCGTTGCGTACGAAACCGAAGCAGCCCCATCGCGAAACGAAGTCTCCTGAGCAACCCGCTTGTTGGTGAAGAAAATGGTGTGCATCAGCCGGTGCAAAAACGGCCCGGCCATGTTGACGTCGGCGGCCCACTGGTACGCTTGCTTGATTTGATTGGGAATCTGTAAATCGCCAATGACCTTGGACTGCAACCCCACGGCGACCTCGAACAAGTGCTGAATGGCTTCAGCCGACTGGCTCATGATTTTGAAATAGGGCCGGTACGTTTCCGTATCGAGCAGCCCCTTTTGAATACAAAGCAACTTGATGAGGTCCGTACTGCGGTCAGACTCTTCGGCCTGCGTGTAGTAGATTTCGGTGCGATTGCAGGTCGAAACGATCAAGGCCTCCTGAATTCCCAGCAAGTCATTCAGTTTCAGTGCCAAAGCCTTAATCTCTTCTTCATTTAGTGCAACTTGTTCGCGCACCGCCAGTGGAGCCGTTTGGTGGGATAAACTTATCGCTTTGAACTGATTAGACATTTCTTTTTTATGTACAGTTTACAAAGTTAATGCTCAATCGTTGAAAGGTGAACGCCGAATTTTACAATTCAGTTTATTTAGAACTCGTATAAATCGCTGTTTATTTTTGAGTACTATTCACAATTGAAAACACAAAGTTGAGGGCACATCCGCGAAGCTCCAATGACGTTTGTCATGTGTTTCATTGACTTATCTTTTAATCGATTTACCGGGACAAAATAACCAATGACGTTCAGGAAAAACCGCTTAATCAAGCCTAAAACGGATGAAAATGATCTTGAACCGTTTAGTAACAGTAATGAATTGTGTAGGCCGGTGGTTTAAACTTTACTCTTTTTTGTTGGCCAGCCTGACAAACCTAAGCACGTTGTGGCGGCGTTTTTTACGAAAGGGACGAGCAGCAAGCGTTAGGGAGGAAAAACAAACTTCCGGGGCGGTTGCCCAGGCTCCGGGGTGTTTGGCAAGCCGGGAGGGTTCGCCAATCGGCCCTGGCGCAAAAGTACCATGGAGCAAAGCAACCGGAAAACCGAAGGCTTTGGGTAAGTTTGGATACCGGTTTTATTCGGTGGAGCGTTGGTGGCGTAGCGAATTTTGCCCAGCCCTGCGCGGCCTAACCGGGCGGCGGCCTCGCCCCCAGCCCCTCTCCGGTGGAGAGGGGGGGCCAGAAACCTGTGTTTGCCC
>JAJAZB010000511.1 GCA_026785975.1 Cytophagaceae bacterium
CCTCAATATTGACCAGAGCACCTTTCAGACCCGTAAATTGCTCGGCCACGAAGAAGGGTTGCGACAGGTAGCGCTGCACCCGACGGGCCCGCGACACGACCAGTTTGTCTTCCTCCGAAAGCTCATCCAACCCCAGAATGGCGATGATATCCTGCAATTCCTTGTAGCGTTGCAGGGTTTCTTTCACGCGTTGAGCGCAGTCGTAGTGGACATTGCCCAGGATTTCGGCGTTCAGAATGCGGCTCGTCGAATCGAGCGGGTCAACGGCGGGATAAATACCCAATTCCGAGATTTTCCGGCTCAACACCGTCGTCGCGTCCAGGTGAGCAAATGTCGTTGCCGGAGCGGGGTCGGTCAAGTCATCGGCGGGTACGTAAACCGCCTGCACCGAGGTAATCGACCCGCGCTTGGTCGAGGTAATGCGCTCCTGCATGGCCCCCATTTCGGTGGCCAGCGTGGGCTGGTACCCGACCGCCGAGGGCATCCGGCCCAACAAGGCCGACACCTCCGAACCCGCCTGGGTAAAGCGGAAGATGTTGTCGATAAAAAACAAAATATCGCGGCCCTGGCCTTCGCTTTCGCCATCGCGGAAATACTCGGCGACGGTCAGCCCCGAGAGGGCTACGCGGGCACGTGCTCCGGGCGGCTCGTTCATCTGCCCAAACACGAGCGTCGCCTGCGATTTAGCCAGTTCGACCTGATCCACTTTGCTCAGATCCCACTCGCCTTTTTCCATGCCGTGTACAAACTCGTCGCCGTATTTGATTACGCCCGATTCAATGAATTCGCGGAGCAGGTCATTGCCTTCGCGGGTGCGTTCGCCCACCCCGGCAAACACCGAAAGTCCCTCGTAGGCTTTAGCGATGTTGTTGACCAACTCCATGATGAGTACCGTTTTGCCAACACCGGCACCTCCGAAAAGGCCAATTTTACCGCCTTTCACGTAGGGAGCCAGCAGGTCGATGACCTTGATCCCCGTGTAAAGAATTTCGGTGTTGGTGGCCAGGTCGTCAAACTTGGGCGCACTGCGGTGGATGGACAACCTCCGGGGGGAGACGGGTTGGCTGATGCCGTCGATGGCTTCGCCAACCACGTTGAAAAGACGGCCCTTGATTCCCTCGCCCGTGGGCATGGTGATAGTGGTGCCGTAATGAAACACGTCCTGCCCGCGCTGAAGACCTTCGGTTCCATCCATGGCGATGGTGCGAACGCGGTCTTCGCCGAGGTGTTGTTGCACCTCCAGAACAATTTTGGTGCCGTTGGCTTTAGTGACTTCGAGGGCGTCGAGAATCGCGGGCAGGCGCCCCTGGGCACCGAAGCTCACGTCCACGACCGGCCCGATAACCTGGGTTACTTTCCCTGTGTTTAACGGAGTTGCCATTTGAGAAAACGGGGTATGTTTAAGCGTAGAATTTTCGCCCGCAAAAGTACGGCATAACCGCCGGATTCCCAACAGACGCCCCAAAGGTTTAGGACGTTTTCGGGGGAAAGGCGTCAGGAAAGGCGTTGCAGTTGAATTTTTCCGGGGAACGATGGGCCAGTCGCAGCGTTGGCGTAACCTAATTGCCAGTCATCAAATTCTTAGCGATAGGCCCGGTACACGTTGAGGCCGTAGGCCAGCCCCAACCGGGCAAAAAAGTAGTGATCCTGCACATAAACGTTGTAGGGTCCTGGCCGTAATAGCCCAGTCCGGCGAAGAGCGAACTGTTGGAAAACTGCGAACGGAAGTGAAAATAGTACCGGCCCTCCAGGTTGAGCCGCCGCGACAGGTCGAAGATGGAGTACCCGTCGTACCGGTCCAGGATGTAGGAAACCTGCAACGAAATGCGGTCTTTTTCGGCCCGGTAGCGATCTTCCACCACCCGGACATCCGGGCTATTCTTCCCCGTACTCAACCGGTTGACGTACTGACCGATGCGAATGCGGTGCGTGTGAAAATTGACCCGCCACAACCCGTAGCGCCCCGACGCCAGCACGGAGTCACTCCCGAAATGCACTTGCAAACCCATTTTTTGAAAAGCTATGAAAATCAGGCAGTTTTCGCAAGCGAAATTGAGGGAACGGTTGGAGCTGAAATGTAGCTCCGACCTCCGGTCGGAGTCTTCCCAACCCAACCAAGTAAGACAACCAAGACAAGCCATTCGGAGGAAAATCCTGTAAAATTTCCTCAGCAAGGCAAAGAAGTTTGGCTCCAAATCGTTGTATTCTCGTGCCTGATTCTTTCCAAAAATAAATTCATGTTCTCTTCGCTCCTCTTCTGGAAATCCTACCCCCGCCCTACCCGTCGGCTGTACGAATTTTCATCGATTCTACTGACCATCAGTCTGGTAGCCTTTGGTTATTTCTGGTTTCGTGGCCTCGACAACGTGTTGCGCTGGGATGTTTTGAGTGAATTGGGCGAAACGCCCTTTGCCCTCGATGCCGTGCAAAACCTCCGCGTACCCGCCACGGCCTACACGGTGACGGAGCAATTGGTGGCCTCACCGATGACGATCAATGAACCCGCCGCGTACATCTTCGCGGGTCTCTGGCTGACGGGATTGGTACTCGCCCTAACGGGCATCAGCACACTCAACCGACTCGGGTTTTCGGTGGGCACCGGCCTGTTTATGGTCGCGTTGGTGAGCCTTAACCTCGATGCGCTCGCCGGTCGCACCGACCGCCTGCTGACGATTGGCGTCGTGATTTTGTACGCGGGCGCGGCCTTTTTCTTCAACGCCTTTCGACAGGGTGCCTCGTTGCCGACACGGTTTGGGGTGTTCCTGGCACTGACGCTTTTACTCGGTGCGCTGGGAAACTGGCAGTTTTCGCACGTCGCTTTGCACGTTGCTTCTTACGCCCAGCCCGCCGCGTTGGTGCTGGCCGTGGCGTTAATTTTCTTCGTTTCCTTCGAAATCATCAATGGCTTTTTGTACATCGCCGTGCAATCAGGCGGGCGGCGAAGTTTGCTGCACTTCGTCATCATCAGCGGGGTGTACCTCATTAATTTGCTGCTGTTGCACCTGTACAACGTCCGCACCATCGACTGGAAACTGCTCTATTTCAGTCCGTTCCTACTGCTGATGGTGTCGGTGGTGCTGGGGATTTGGGGCTTCCGGCAGCGGGCCGTTTTGCTTGAAAGCTGGTTGGATTTTCCCACCGCAGGCTCGTTTCTGTACGCGGGGCTGGCCATTGCGGGGCTGGCTACGGCGGGGTACGCCTTTGCCACGGCCAACGACCCGCTCACCGAAGCCCTCGAAGATGCTGTAATCTACACGCACCTGGTCATGGGCGCCCTGTACATGCTGTACGTGGTGGTCAACTTTGGGCAGGTACTCAACCAGGGCCTCGACGCCTGGAAAGTCGTCTATAAACCGCTCCACTGGCCGCTCCATATTTATCGTATCGCGGCGGGCATCGGGATTTTCATGCTGTTGTCGGCCAACTCGTATTTTCCGTTTTATCAGGCCGTTGCGGGGTATTACAACGGCCTGGGTGACCTCGAAACAGCCCGTAGCGAGTACCGCACCGCCGAAGCCTACTACCAATCAGCGCGGAGTTTTGAGTTTCAAAACCACAAAACCAACTACGCCCTGGCCTCGCTGGCGCTGGTGCAGGGCGACCCAACAACGGCAGGGTTCTATTTCAAACAAGCCCTGCAAAAACAGCCTTCCGACTACGCGTACGCGGGTTTGGGCCGTTCGCAGTTGCAGGCCGATCTGTTTTTTGATGCCCTTTTTACGCTTCGGGAAGGCACTCAGAAGTTTCCGGGTAGTGGCGCGTTACCCCATAATCTGGCGTATCTTTTTGGTAAAACGGGTGCCGTCGATTCGACCCAATTTTATTACCAGCTTGCGGCCAGTCGGGGTCCTCGCCCCGAACTGGCCCGTAACAACTGGCTGGCCTTTCAAACGAAAGTGCCGGGCGTCAATCTGGATTCGGTTTTGGTAAAAAGTGAAG
The DNA here is from genome assembly GCA_026785975.1 of Cytophagaceae bacterium. Classification (GTDB taxonomy): domain Bacteria; phylum Bacteroidota; class Bacteroidia; order Cytophagales; family Spirosomataceae; genus JAJAZB01. The sequence continues at coordinate 3,940 of JAJAZB010000511.1, forward strand.
TCTCTGACTACGTCGGCGGACGGGCAAATTACCTGGCTATCAACGCGTTGGCTGGCAAACCCCAAGCCGAAGAACTCCGCAAGGTACTCCGGCCCGACTCGATATTGGGCGCGGGTGAATTTGCGTACCTGGCCAATTACACCGCCCACCGCGCCCGCACTGGCAAAGGTTCCGCCGTGGCCCTGGAGCGCCTGCTCACCCGCGAGGCCAATGCGGGTTTTTACAATGATATTCAGTATTTACAAGCCATCCAGGATTACTACACGGGCGACAAATTGGCGGCGTTTGACCGACTTGAAGCGCGTTCCTTCAACGACACTTCAGCAACCGGATTACGGTTTAGTACCGCGTTGCGGGCATTTTTACTCAAAGAACAAACCCAACAGCCCAGCGCCGAACAACTCGCCCGCCTGCGCACGGCCCCGGAGTACGAAGCTGCCCTGCGGCGTTATCCCTTGGATGCGGCGCTGCTGGCCAAAGCCACTCTTTTTTTTAACCAGCAAAAAGAGGGTTCGCAACGGGCTTACAATGCCTTGCTGACAGCCCGACGCTTCCGCCCCGATTCGCCGGAGATTCTCCAGCTCTACATCCGGCAAAGCCTGAGCATGAACCTGTCCGATTACGCCTACGCCGCGCTGGTTGAGTTGCGGCAACGTCACCCGGTAGCCTACGCCGATTTCCTACCCGCTTATCAGGCGCAGGTGGCACTCATCGAAAAACAGCGGGAAAACTTTTGACGATTGGATAGGTTGTAGCACGGATTGCCTAATCCGCGCTCAAAAAGGTAAAATTTACCAATCCATGAAAACGCTGTTCACCTGGAAACGCGGAGATTTCAGTAATACATTTAACCTGTTTCGCGGCGGCGAAGAAGCCGGACATCTCACGTTAGAGACTTGGAGGTCAGGGGCCGAAGCCGCTTTGGGCGGACGCCAATTCAAATTTATCAAGCAGAGTTTCTGGACATTCACCACGGATATTTTTGAGCAGGATCAGCCGCAACCCGTGGGTTGTATCACGTATAACCTCTGGGGCAACCGGGCAAATTTGGTGTTATCTATGAGCGAAAGCCACCGCTGGCAATACGAGAATTTATGGCAAACCAAATGGCAATTTGCGAGTCCATCCGGTTCCGTGCTCCAGTATGTGCGCACAGGTGGTATCATGGCAACCGAAGGAGCGATAGTCGCTGACTACGAACCCAAGAACTTGTTGGTGCTAACGGGCCTTTACATCCACGCGATTCTTGCCCGTCAAGCGGCGGCGGTAACGGGAGCCTGACCAGAATTTAGACTATGAAATTTCAACGGTTCCTCCTGGTTTCGACCCGCCTGTTTCTGGGACTGGTTTTTTTCACCTCCGGAATGGGTAAACTCACCCACGGCAATTTTCCGGGTATCATTGGTCCGGTCTGGCTGGAGGAAAGGCTGGCTGAGTACGGCTTGGCTCTTTTCGCACGGTTTGTGGCGTATAGTCAGGTGCTGGTGGGACTGTTGTTACTTTCACAACGGTTCGCTACCCTGGGTGCGGTCATGCTGTTTCCAATGCTGATGAGTATTTTTATGGTAACGGTCTCCCTGCAATGGCGTGGAACGCCCTACGTAAATGCCTTCCTTTTAGTGCTCAACGCTGGGTTGCTGATCGCCGATTTTCATAAACTGAAATTTCTATTGAATGATGATATTACCGAACTCAAGCCACTGAACGTCAGACGCCGTACTCCCCGTGTCGATGCGCTCTGGGTACTGGCCATGATCTTGTTGCTGGGTAGTTCGTTGGTGTTTGGTTATAGTCGGAAAGCATTCTGGGTCATTGTCGCAATTGGGTTGTTGCTACTGATTGGATGTCAGGTACTTGCGTATCGACAACAGCGGGTTATTTCTTAATTTTTTCAAATCAACAACAGCCGTTCACGACTGTTTCATTAAAAAAATAGACGTTACTTTATCTTTCATGGCCGAAATTCGGACGGCCCAAAGCTTTTTGACTTGCATGAATATCATCGAAACTAACACCATCTCCAAGCGCTACATCATGGGCAGCGAGGTGATCGACGCGCTTAAATCCATTACCATTTCAATCCAAAAAGGCGAATACGTGGCTTTTATGGGACCATCGGGATCCGGGAAATCGACGTTGATGAATGTGATCGGCTGTCTGGACACACCCACTTCGGGCACGTACATTCTGAACGGACAGGATGTAAGCAGCATGAGTGAAAACGAATTGGCCACGGTACGCAACAAGGAAATTGGTTTCGTGTTTCAAACCTTTAACCTGCTGCCGCGCCAGACTTCACTCGAAAATGTAGCCCTGCCGCTCATCTACGCGGGCTATTCAAAAGCTGACCGCACCGAGAAAGCACTGCTTACCCTCAAAGGGGTAGGTCTCGAAAACCGCGCGGGCCACCGCCCCAACGAACTTTCGGGCGGGCAGCGCCAACGGGTCGCCATCGCGCGGGCGCTGGTCAATGACCCGTCAATCCTGCTGGCTGACGAACCCACCGGAAACCTCGACTCCAAGACCAGCTACGAAATCATGGATTTGTTCGATCAATTGCACCAGAAAGGCAACACGATCATCATGGTGACCCACGAAGAAGATATTGCGCAGTACGCCCACCGCATCGTTCGCCTCCGCGACGGGCTGATCGAGAGCGATCTGGTTAATCCGAATGTAAAAAAGGTGAGGGAGTTGGTGAAACAACTGGGCGTCGACGCTGAATGAGTTGCTACCTGTTTTTTTGTAAACTTCCCAACAAAAACAACCCGTAAATTCATGTTTAGCACCCCAAAAAAACTGGCCTTGCTTCTAACGATGGGCCTGCTATCGGGATCGGTTATCCAGGCTCAATCCCTGACTGCACCCGCCGACGGCGGCAATAAACGCGCCAGCATCAGCGAACGCATTGGCCTGACCGAAATCACCATCACCTACGACCGTCCGGCGCTGAAGGGTCGCGACGGTAAGATCTGGGGTCAACTCGTGCATTTCGGCCTTGCCGACCTGGGTTTTGGAACCAGCAAAGCCGCGCCCTGGCGGGCCGGAGCCAACGAAAACACCGTTTTTTCGACCTCAACCGCTGTAAAAATTGAGGGTAAAACTCTGCTAGCGGGCAAATACGGGCTGTTTATGGCCGTCTACGCTGATTCGGTGGCGGTTATTTTCTCGAAAAATTCAACGTCCTGGGGGAGCTATTTTTACGATGCCAAAGAAGACGCCCTGCGGGTAAGCGTGAAACCGTTGAAAGACCAGCCTTTGGTTGAGCGGCTGAAGTACGAGTTTGAAGGACAAACTGACAATTCGGCCACGGTCGCGCTGAGTTGGGAACGCCGGAAAATTCCCTTCCGGGTTGAAGCTGATGTACACAACCTCGTACTCGCCAGTTTCCGCAACGAACTCCGCAACGATAAAGGCTTTGGCTGGCAAGCCTGGAACCAGGCTGCCCAATATGCTCTGCAAAACAACGTGAATCTGGACGAAGGCTTGAAATGGGCCGAAAATGCCGTCAGTATGCCTTTTTTTGGCACTAAAAATTTTACGACCCTCAGTACAAAAGCCGGACTTTTGAGCAAACTAAACCGGCAGGCGGAAGCCGATGCCGCCATGAAGGAAGCCCTGCCCTTTGGCACCATGCAGGAACTCCACGCGTTTGGCCGGTCGTTGTTGGCGCAGAAAAAAGGCCCCGAGGCCCTGGACGTATTCAAACTCAATGCTCAGAAAAACCCCAACCAGTTTACGACCAACATGGGCCTGACCAGGGGATACTCGGCCATCGGTGATTTCAAGAATGCGCTGAAATTTGCCAAAGCCGCGCAGCCCCAGGCTCCCGACAAAATAAATCGCGATAATCTGGACCGGCTCATCGCTCAACTCGGCGAAGGAAAAGACATCAATCAGTAAAGTTGGAAGTTGAAAGTTGAAAGTTGAAAGTTCTTAACGTTGAATTTTCAACTTTCAACTTTTCATGTCCCCAGTAGCTTTTGCTCTTTTTTAAATCCTTTCGCGGGGCTGGTACGTACTTTTGAAAACGTACTTATTTATGAGGGGATTATCCATCGTATTCGGACTTTGGCTCGGTGTCCTGGTGTTGGGTTGTAAAACCGAAGGTCCGCCAGCCGAACTGCCCGTATCGCCGCCCGGCACCAAAACGTACCTTGCCCTGGGCAATTCGTACACGATTGGCGAAAACGTACCCGAAATGGATCGCTGGCCGACTTGCTCCGCAAAAACGGGGTAAATGTGGCCCAACCCCAAATCATTGCCCGCACCGGCTGGACAACTTCCGAGTTACAGGATGCTATCCGTCGGAGCGGAAACGTGGCTCGCTACGATTTGGTATCGTTGCTGATTGGCGTCAACAACCAGTACCGGGGGCAAGGTCTGGAAGATTATCGGAATGAATTTCGCGAGTTGCTCGTCACCGCTACACGTTTTGCGGGCGACAATCCCAGGCGCATCATCGTGCTGTCCATCCCTGATTGGGGGCGACGCCTACGGAACTTTGGCTGATCCCAACCAGATTGCGAAAGAAATTGACGCGTTTAACGCCGTAGCCAAAGAAGAATGCCTGAAAATTGGCATTGCGTTTATCGACATTACGCCCATGACCCGAACGGCTCGCAATGACCCCGCTTACTCGCTTCGGACGCGCTCCATTATTCAGGAAAAATGCACCGACTCTGGGCCGGATTAGTCTTGCCCAAAGCCCGCGAAATTCTGAATTTTTAGGCTTCCTGCATGGCGTAGGAAACCTTGACAGCAGGCTCTAACGAAGGTAGTTCTACGGTTGCCAGCAGGCTATTTTCCAGAAAATTCGCCCATTCATTCAGGTAGAGTACCACGTCGTCGCGGCGGTTGTGCCGGAGTTCGTTGCGGCGTTCAAAGGAAATCCGGGCCAGAACCTGCTTGTCCGATAAGCGCTCCAGATTCTGCAAGTCACTGGCAGTGAGTCCTTTCGTGAGCATATCGGCGATGAGCAAATCCATGGGCAGGCCGCTCGTCGGGCAAAATTCTTCGACCTGCTCACGCCAGTCGCCCCGGCCCTGCATGGCAAAGGCATGAATTTCGGCCTTACCCAGCCGGGTTAATTCCTGGGCCAGATTACCGCAGTTGCAACTGCCCATGTGGCCCCATTGGTAAGGTACACCACCGGAAAGTTTACGCGCCGTTCGGCGCAACGCATCAACGAGTGCAAGAGTTGGGGTTGCCATATCTGAAAATTTTGAAAGGATCAGTTTATTAACAAAATACGATTCAGTTTTTCAATGAAAATTATTCTGTTCCCACCCCCGTAACGGCCTGCGGAAGCCTTTTGTTTGGCCTAAATGCCGTAATTTAGGAGTTTGAATTTGAAGCTACATTCCCATTAATATGCTACTACGTTTGCTGGTCGGCTCGCTACTGGTTTCCTCCGCGTTTGCTCAAGGTACCTACGATCCAGTCCGCCGCTATTCCGTTGAACAACTCCAGAAGGATTTTGGCTTGCTGCGCCGGGCGCTCGAAGAAGGACATCCGGGCTTGTACTGGTACGCCTCAAAAGCCGATATGGATTCGGCCTTCGCACTGACGGCCCGCCAACTGAACCGGACGATGACCGAAGAAGAGTTCAGAAAACACCTCAGCCCCCTGATTGCCCGCATTCACTGCGGCCACACGGGGGTGTTTTTGTCCAAAAAATCAGAGCATTATTTCAAAAAACACCGCCCGCCGTTGTTGCCTTTTGAGACGGGTTTTTACAGTGGAAAACTCTACGTCACCGAAAACCACAGCAGCGATTCGACGCTCCGGGCCGGTGCGGAAGTGTTGTCGATTGAGGGCGAACCGGTCGAACGAATCGCCTTCCTGATGCGGGCGCTGATTCCCGCCGATGGCTACAACCAGACCCACAAAAACGTCCGAATTTCGAGCAGTTTCCCGGGTTACTACCGGCTGCTCTACGGAGATCGTGATACCGTGAGCGTGAGCGTTCGCGATTCGGCAGGTGTGGTGCGGCCGTTGCGGCTGGCCTCCCTTTCGCCCCGCACGCTCCGGGTATTGCCCAAAGTGACCGGCCAACCCACGCCCAACACGCCCCAGTCGAAGCCCAGAAAATCGGAGCAGCGACGGGTACTGCGCTTTTCTGATCCTGATTCGACGGGCGCATCACCCCCCGTTGCTTTGCTCAATGTCTACACGTTCGACGACCGGGGTTACTCGGGTTTTTACCGACGAGCGTTCCGAAAAATCGAGCGACGAGGCAGTAAAAGCCTGATTATCAACATCCGGGCCAACGGCGGTGGGTACTCCGCCGCCGGACGAGCGTTGTTGCGCTACCTGATGGATTCCTCGTTCCGGTTCTCCGCCTCGATGATCGCGCCGCGCCGTCGGCTGTCGGTTGGTCAACATCTCAGCGCCAAAACATTACGATTTCTGGCGCGTAATCTTTTCTCAAAAAACCTGCCCGATGGACGGCTGGCGTTGCGCAGTGGCGATGACGTTACCCGGCCCGTCCGGCATCACCGCTTTACCGGCGATGTGTACGTGCTGACCAATGGAGGCACTTTCTCGGCGGCGGCCATTGTCGCCGCCAACCTACAGACCAAGTGCCGGGCCGTCATTGTTGGTCGTGAAACGGGCGGTGGGCGGGCGGGTTGCAACGCCGCCTACATCCCATTCCTGACGCTGCCCAACACCGACGTGCGCGTTCGTTTTCCGCTCTACCGGGTGCTAACCGACGTTCGCTTGCCCAACGAAGGGCGGGGCGTCCGGCCTGATCACGAAATCAACTACACCATCCGCGAAGCGCTCGCCGGGAAAGATTTGGACGTTAAAAAGGCGTTGGATTTGATTAAAGAAAAACATCGGCAGCAAAAAAGCCTTGAAACGACCATGAAAACAGTACCCGGTACTGTTTTCATCCCACCAATTCCATCAAATCACGGTCGTTGATTTGCTTACGCTCGTCGGCCATGAGCAAGAAACGGGTGTAAAGCCGGTCGAGGTCGGGTTTCTCCAGGTTAAAACCCAGCATTTGCAAACGGTGGCGCAAGGCGGCGCGGCCACTCCGCGAGGTCAGGACAATCGACGAATTGGGCACCCCAACGTCTTCAGGATTAATGATTTCGTAGTTGAGCGAGTGTTTCAGAAAACCATCCTGGTGAATTCCCGACGAGTGGGCAAAGGCATTGGCCCCCACGATGGCTTTGTTGGCCTGCACCGGCATACCCATCATACCCGAAACCAGCGTACTGAGCGGATACAGGCGCTTGGCATCGATGCCGGTTTCAAAACCTAAATCTTTGTGAACCTGTAAAATCATCGCCACTTCTTCGAGCGACGTGTTTCCGGCCCGTTCGCCAATCCCGTTGATGGTCACCTCCACCTGCCGCGCCCCGGCCCGAATGCCCGCGATGGTGTTGGCCGTAGCCAGACCGAGGTCGTTGTGGTTGTGCATCGAAATGGTCGCCTTGTGAATGTTCGGCACGTTTTCAAACAAATAACTGATGCGCTGATACATTTGGTCGGGCAGCAAATAGCCCGTCGTATCGGGTAGATTGACGACGGTAGCCCCCGCTTTGATGACCGCTTCAATCAATTGAGCCAGGTACTGCAAATCGGCGCGACCTGAATCTTCGGCAAAAAACTCCACGTCTTCCACGAAGCTCCTGGCGTATTTTACGGCCCAAACGCCCCGCTCAAGCATCTCCTCTCTGGTCGAGTTGAACTTGTAGTGAATGTGCATATCCGACGCGCCCAACCCCGTGTGTATGCGTGGCCTGCGGGCGTGGCGTAGTGCTTCGGCGGCGGCGTCGATGTCTTCTTTTTTTGCGAGGGGACGGGCGCAAACGGTGGGTTAACTCACGGCCCGGCATATTTCATCGACCGACCGGAAATCACCCGGCGAGGAAATCGGAAAGCCCGCCTCGATGACATCCACGCCAAGGCGTTCAAGTTCTTTAGCCACCTCAATTTTTTCTTCGGTATTCAACTGGCAGCCGGGTACCTGTTCGCCATCGCGCAGGGTGGTGTCGAAAACTTGAATTCGCTGGCTCATGGTTTAGGTAAAGTTATTTCGTGGTTAGGTCGGGGTTAAAGGCATAAAAAAACCCTTGCTCTGGGCCTGAGAAAGGGTTGTACGGGCTACCAACAACGCGCTTGCTCAGGCCGAAAGGCTGAGGAGAAGGAGTTGGAGGGGGAGGTTTTGAACCATTGCGTGGCCGTATCTTTCACTTGTACGCACAAAAATACTCGGAAAATTGGTTGGTGCAAATTACGGGCGGTCAATGATAAAAACTCCGTTACTCACGCCTTCAGCTAGTACTTCCCGTAACCGAGGCACGAAATGTAGCATTTCTTCATAGGATGTATCCAACACATCAAGTACTAAAACTGAAACGGATGCCTACGCTAAGTTTTGCTGGAATGAAAGATTCTCATCTGCCGTAATAAGTAATTGAAAACCAGATTTATGCATTAATTTTAGCAACCGCCCATTCTTCTGACCAGTCCATCCCATTTCGCGCACAGTGAATACTTCATGGGGAGCCAGGCGGAACTTTAGCTTACGTGGCAGATTCTCGTCAAGCAGCACTTTCATAGGTTTGCCGGAGCCACTGCTCGTTAGTGATGGTTTTTTCAGCCAGTTCAAGCACCGCTACGGCCAGTTCCCGGCTCACCGTTGGAAAATCATCCAGAAATTCATCGAGCGGGATTCCTTTCTCCAAGTGAATGAACATCGTTCGTACAGGGACACGCGTTCCTGCAAAAACGGGGGTTCCTCCCATCGTTTCAGGGTCAACGGTGATGAGTTGGGAGGTCATGGGCTTTCGATGGTTTTAATCAATTCTGAGAAACCCGGAGTAATAAAATTGTTCATGAACAATTTATCCAAAACGCCATTGTTGAACGGCCACTTCGTTCAGGCGGTAACGTCCACTTAAACTGCATTTCAGTCATGACAATTCCAGTTTGCTCATTTCCGCGCCGTTGTTGGAACTAACCGAAACTCTTACTTCCAGAGTCTGAATATCAATTACGGCTTCGTATTCGGTATAAATCGCGTGAAAATGCGGCGGATTGTGGTCGTGCCGATACACGTAAATCTTAATGCCTTCAAACGAACCGAACCTGAAGATAGCTATTTCTGTCAAAAGCTGGTTTCAAATCCGCCTCAGCACCTCCGCGCCCATCGCCTCCGTGCCCAACGTTTTTTCCGGCCCCGTGTGAGTGTCGGCGATGTCGCGGGTGCGGAAACCGGCTTTGAGTACTCCGTCGACGGCCGAGACGATCGCTTCACTCTCCGCCTTCAGCCCAAAGGAAATCTCAAACATCAGCGCCGCCGACAAAATAGACGCCAGCGGATTGGCCAGGCCCTTCCCGGTAATGTCGTGGGCCGAGCCGTGGATGGGTTCGTATAAACCCACCGTGTCGCCGATTGAAGCGGAAGCGAGCATCCCCATCGAACCGGCAATCTGGCTGGCTTCGTCGGTCAGGATGTCGCCGAACAGGTTGGCCGTCAGCACCACGTCGAACCGGCGGGGATCTTTGATGAGCAACATTGCCATCGAATCCACAAACTGATGCTCGACGGTCACATCGGGGTATTCGGAGGCCATTGCCTGCACCACTTCCCGCCACAGTCGGCTGGTTTCCAATACGTTGGCTTTATCGACTGAACACAGTTTTTTGCTCCGGGTTCGGGCGGCTTCAAAGGCTTTACGCGCAATGCGCTCGACTTCGTAACGGCTGTACTGGGCAATATCGTAGGCCGTATTGCCATTGTCTTTGCGCCCTTTTTCGCCAAAATAAATATCCCCGGTTAGCTCCCGGAAAAACAAAATATCGGCCCCCTTGAGCACCTCGGGCCGGATGCTCGATGCGCCCAGTAATTCGTCAAAAAGTTTGATGGGTCGCAGATTGGCGTACAAACCGAGGGCTTTGCGGATCCCCAACAAGCCCTGCTCCGGTCGGACTTTAGCCGAGGGGTCGTTGTCGTACTTCGGATGACCGACGGCGCCAAATAAAATGGCGTCGGAGGCTTTTGATTTTTCAATCGTTTCGTCAGGCAGCGGGTTTCCGGTCGCTTCGATGGCGGCGTGGCCGATAAGGGCATAGTCGAAACTGAATTCGTGACCGAATTTCTGGCCGATCTTTTCAACAACCTGCTTGCTGACGGCAACCACTTCCTGCCCGATGCCATCGCCGGGGATGACGAGGATGTGTTTTTTCATACTTCTGAATTTAACCACAAAGAACACTAAGGTTTACACGAAGGTCTCAAAGGATAACTCGACGGATGCCTTCTTTCAGACGGGCGACATTGAAGTTGATCAGTAAGCCCAAACCAAAATGACCTAAACGCATATAAGTCAGGATTTGGGCCAGGTGTACGTCATTGAGTGAATCGACGGATTTCAGTTCGAGAACAAGTTTATTTTCAACCAATAAGTCAATTCGATAGCCACACTCCAGTTTTACTTCCTCGAATACCAGAGGCATTGGCTTTTCTTTTTCAACAAACAAGCCCACTTTCATAATTTTGTAGGCAAGGCATTCTTTATAAGCGCTTTCAAGTAAGCCCGGCCCCAACGCGGTATGAACTTGCAAAGCCAGACCGATAACCTGGTGCGCTATCTCGTTTTCAATCATAACTTTGTGCCCTTTGTGCCGTACTTTGAGTTCTTTGTGGTTATCAATATTCAGGCGTGAATCTCATCAAATCTCTGAATTTCCCCTTTCAACGAAAGCAGATAATCAATGTCGTCGTAACCGTTCAACAAGCACTGTTTTTTGTAAGAATTAATGGGAAACCAACCACCCAAACCGTTCTCAAGCACAACCGTTTGGCTTTCTAAATCGACTGCAAGTTGGGTGTAAGGATTGGCCTCGATGGCTTTGAAGATTTCAGCCAGAAATCCATCCGATACCTGGGCGGGCAGGACGAAGGTATTCAAGGCATTATTCCGGAAAATATCCGCAAAAAAGCTGGAAATAACCACACTAAACCCGTAATCGTGGATGGCCCAGGCGGCGTGTTCACGGCTGGAACCCATGCCGAAGTTTTTGCCCGCCACCAGAATCCGGGCGTTTTTGTATACTGGATTATTGAGGACAAAATCAGGTTTCGGCGAGCCGTCGGCGTGGTAACGCCAGTCGCAAAACAGGTTTTCACCAAAACCCTCCCGGGTCGTGGCTTTTAGAAACCGGGCCGGGATAATCTGGTCCGTATCAATGTTTTCGACCGGTAACGGCGCAGCTTGGGCGGTGAGTTGGGTGAAGGTTTCTTTGTTCATATTCAGTAAACTATACTTCAATAACCGTTGCCCCAGTAGGCAAAGGATTTTCAAGTCTTTTCAATAACTCAGGCAGCAAGGGAGCCAATGAATTGAAGTCATTTCCCAATGCATTTAACACTAATACTGTGATCGGATACTTCGCGAAATTCTGTTGATGTTTCAGGTTTTTGTCAAACGTCAGTAAGGCATCGAAGTCTTCGGCCAACATTAGTTGTAGTAATTGGCCGTTTTTCTTGCTGTACCAACTTTTATCACGAACATGAAACACGTCGTGGCCAGGCAAATGATATTTCAATTTTTTAGGCAGGTTTTCGTCAAGCAGCAATTTCATAGAACTTAAAGAAATCGCTACGAGTCAAAACTTCACTGGCTACTTCGATCAATGCTACGGCCTGTTCTCGGGTTACGGAAGGAAAATCGTCCAGAAAATCATCCAGTGAAATACTCTTTTCCAAGTGCCAAAAAAGCGACTCAATCGGCACGCGGGTTCCTGTAAAAACAGGCGTACCGAATTGAATTTCGGGGTCGACGGTGATAATTTCTTCGAGTTTCATACCTGTTGGATTATCTTCAAACAAACTCCCGCACATCCCCCACTTTACCCGTCACCGCCGCTACGGCAGCCGTAAGCGGCGAGACCAGGAAGGTACGGGCGCCCGGCCCCTGACGGCCTTCAAAATTACGGTTGGACGTGCTGACGCTGTATTTCCCGGCGGGCACTTTGTCTTCATTCATGCCGAGACAGGCCGAGCAACCCGGTTCCCGGAGTTCGAATCCCGCTGCCAGCAAAACTTGATCGATGCCTTCCGCTTTGGCCTGGTTGGCCACCTGCACCGAGCCGGGCACCACCCATACCTCCACCCCTTCGGCCTTGTGCTTGCCCCTGACAAAATCGGCCACCAGACGTAAGTCCTCGATGCGGGCATTGGTGCAACTGCCGATAAATACGTAGTCGATGGATTTCCCCAAAAGGCTTTCACCGGGTTGCAAACCCATGTAAGCCAACGACTTGATAAATGAAGGTACTTCTGAACTATCGTGCAATTCGTCCAAAGTAGGCACCCGGTCGGTGATGGCGATGCCCATGCCGGGGTTCGTGCCGTAGGTAATCATGGGCTGAATGTCGGCGGCATTGATGTTGAGAACCCGATCGAATTGAGCACCTTCATCCGTTTTTAGCTTTCGCCATTGTTCTACTTTCTGGTCGAATTCCGCCCCCTGCGGCGCAAACCGCCGACCACGCAAATAATCAAAAGTCACCTCGTCGGGGGCAATCAGGCCGCCGCGCGCGCCCATTTCGATGCTCATGTTGCAAATCGTCATACGGGCTTCCATCGAGAGGCCACGAATGGTATCTCCGGCGTATTCCACGAAATAGCCCGTTGCGCCGCTGGCCGAAATCTGGGCGATGATGTACAAAATGATGTCTTTCGACGTCACGCCCCTACCCAGTTGCCCACTGATTTCGATGAGCATTCGCTGGGGTTTGTACTGCAAAATGCACTGCGTCGCGAGTACCTGCTCCACTTCGCTGGTGCCAATTCCGAAGGCCACATTGCCAAACGCGCCGTGCGTGGACGTATGCGAGTCGCCGCAAACAATGGTCATGCCCGGCTGGGTTAGGCCCAATTCCGGCCCGATGATGTGAACAATACCCTGGAACGGATGGAGCAAATCGTACAGTTCGACCCCAAACTCGGCGCAGTTTTTACGCAGTGTTTCCACCTGATGGCGGCTCAGGGCCTCCCGAATTGGCAAATGCTGATCCTTTGTGGGTACGTTGTGATCGGCGGTGGCGGTGGTGCGCCCGGTGTTGAACACGCCAACGCCCCGCTTGCGCAGCCCATCAAACGCCTGTGGACTGGTGACTTCGTGAATAAAATGCCGGTCGATAAACACGGCATCCGGGCCGTCCTCCATCGCCTTGACGACGTGGGCGTCCCAGATTTTATCGAACAGGGTGGTGGGGGTATTCATGTTAGGCAGTTAACTCTTTTTCAACAGGTTGCACACCCAATTCAAACAAAAACTCAGGCGCAAAATCGGCTTCGTTCGGCCAGGTTATCGTATTCAAACCGATGTTGAAACCGGCAAAATAATTCTTGTCTCGCAAGAGTTCAAAGACCCGGCGGTGGTCGTTGAAAATCGTTTGTTCCAAGTCCACGAGGCGCGTTTCACCGGTGTTGAACGTCAGTAAAACCCGGTAATCGCCTTCGTACTGTGCGGCTATAACGTTGAGTAACATGGCTATTCAAGGGGTTGAATTTTCGTGAATTCACCGGTAGTCAGTAACGAATTCCAATTATCCAGCAATTCATCTTTGTGCTGTTCGTACCATTCAAAAACCAATTTCAAACCGCGTCGGGGAAACGTACAATTCACAATTCCCGACTGAATTTCAATCGTAATGTTCGAAGTCACCGTACCGCGCGTGAAAATGGGGCGGGTTGTGGTCGTTGTAATTCATAAAAATAACAATTCCGAGAAAACGGCTGATTTCGGGCATAAAACTTTTGCTTTGACGACGTGGGCATCCCAGATTTTATCGAAAAGGGTGGTGGGGGTTTGTACCTCGCTCATGGGTTTTACGCAACGGATTTCAACTGCTCGTTTTCCACAAAATCTTTTAAGAAATTAGGGCAAATGTCGTAGCCATTCGACCATGACAAACCACCACCGCTTTCAATTTCTATTGCTTAA
>JAJAZB010000512.1 GCA_026785975.1 Cytophagaceae bacterium
AAAGCGATTATTGACTTTGAAAAAGCCGGGGAAAAGACGCTGCTGCTGAGCTTTGCGAAGTTGCGGATTGTGGAGTAAACTGAGTTTTATAGCTTTGACAACTTTTTAAAAGTTGTCAAAGCTTGTATTCTTTTTTCAGTTTTGGAAAAATTCCGCTGCACGAATCCGACTTCGAAGCCATCATCGGCCTGACTCGGCAAGACAAGAAAAATCGGGCTGGTCAGGTGCGCTTTGCCTTGCTCGATGGCCTCGGCGCTTGTCGCTTCGACGTGCCCGTGACTCCGCGCGACATGCGGGCGGCGCTGGGGTATTACGCGGGGTGAACGTGGATTTAAATGTTTTCAAACTCCTGAAGAGATCCGCCCGTTGGCAAGAACAACTCCAGATTCTATGCGCGCGGCTTTCCTGTACCATGAAGTATACTCACAAAGTCACCTGTTTACTTGCTGTATTAGAATGACGGGCATTTGCCAAAATCTGTGTAGCTGTACTTGTTGGGAGGTGTTAGCAAAAATTATCCGATTTCTTAATTGGAGTATAGCTATCTTGTTTACGCGTAATAATTCGGGTACATTTCTCAAAAACAGCGCTGAATATGAGAGGCTTTGGCATCATTTGGCTGGTAATGGGTTGGGTACTGGCGGGGCCTGCGGTTGCCCAGGCCCCGCTCAAATTTGAGCACCTGACCGTAAAAGACGGCCTGTCGCAAAATGCAATATTAAGTATGATTCAGGATCGGAAGGGTTATTTATGGTTTGGTACCTCGGATGGCCTCAACAAATACGACGGCTATACCTTCACCGCCTACAAGTATACCCCGCACGATCCGACGTCCATTTCCCAAAATGTCATTAATAAAATTTGGGAAGATAAACAGGGCCTGATCTGGATTGGGACGGCCGCGGGCGGCATTTGCAAATTCGACCCCAGCACCGAACAATTTACCAGTTATCATCCCCCTCAGCCCAAAAATTTGTTTGTTCCTGCTTTACGTTCGGCTTCAGCTATCAATGAAGATGGGGAAGGCCTGATGTGGGTTGGGAGTTTTGGTGGAGAACTGCGCCGGTTTAACAAGAAAACGGGCCAGTTTTCGGAAAAATATGCCTTGAACTACCAGTCAACAGCGGACGAAAGCAATGCGGGTTTTGATCGAATCTCCGCGCTTTATAAAGACCGGACGGGAACGCTTTGGGTTGGGAATCGGGCCGGAATGCACAAACTAATCCTTACGCCAGGCATAGCAGGAAAGCCAACCCAGGTGCGTTTTCAGCAGTACCGGCACGACCCTGAAAACCCCAACAGTTTGAGTGCAAATAACGTACGATTCATTTATCAAGACAAAAAAAGGCTGTTTTGGATTGGCACGGCGAATCATGGCCTCAACCGGTTTGATCCAAAAACCGGAGCGGTTACCCAGTATCAATACGACCCCAAGAATCCAAATTCATTAAGCAATAATTCCTTTTTTAGTCAGTCTGCCGTTGAAGACGCGCAGGGAAATCTGTGGATTGGCACGACGAATGGACTCAACCAACTCAATCGGGAGCAAACCGGATTTACCCGGTATCGGCACGACCCCGCCGATGCCACCAGTTTAGGAAGTAACTTCGTGTCCAATCTATTACTTGATCAAGCGGGCAGTCTTTGGGTGGGTACAATTAAGGGGATCAGTCGGACGGATCCGCACCAGCCGCCGTTCAGATCCTACGGATACAGCCTTCCACCAGCCAACGCACTACGGGGTTCTGCCGTGTCGGCTCTTTACGAAGACAAATTCGGAATTCTTTGGATCGGTACCGAGAACGGGCTTGATGCTTTCGACCCACAAACGAATCAATTCACCCACGTTGAACTTACAAAACCTCCATTCTCCTCCAGAATAACCTCTATACTGGAAGACCGTAGTGCGATTTTTTGGATGAGTAGTGACGATAAACTGATGCGCTTTAATCGGAAAACGGGCGAGTTTAATTCTTCTTCGGGTAGTTTGACGTTGGATAAAAAGTTAGCAGGCCACAGAATCTACACGCTCTACGAAGACCGGCAGGGCTTACTCTGGATAGGTAGCCAAGTTGGTGTGCGAAGTTTTGACCGCCAGACCGGAACCATTCGGGAGTACCTGCACGACCCGAATAATCCGAAAACCATCAGTGACCACCAGATAAACGCCATTCAGGAGGATAACCGGGGCAACATCTGGTTTGGGCATGGTAGCGTTGCGCTCAGTAAACTCAATCAGAAAACGGGCCGGTTTACCCGCTACCAACACCGGGTCGATGATTCCACCAGCCTCAGTTCCAACCTTGTTAATTGCATCCACCAGGATTCAAAGGGCGTCCTTTGGTTTGGTACCAAAGCCGGAGGGTTGTGCCGTTTTAATGAACAAAGTCAAACCTTTACCACCTTCACTGACAAACAAGGCTTAATCAACAACACCATCAACGCCATCCTGGAAGATAACCAAGGTAATCTTTGGCTCAACACGAATGGCGGGCTTTCGCGCTTTTCCCCCACCACGCGCACCTTCACCAACTACGATGTGCAGGACGGCCTACAAAGCAACCTGTTGAGCCGCGCGGCCTGGAAAGGCCGCGATGGGACGCTCTACGTGGGGAGTGACAACGGTTTTAACGTCTTCAACCCCGAGGACATCCGGCCCAATGGCTACGTGCCGCCGGTGGTTATCACCCGGTTTAGGCTGTTCGACAAAGCCCTGCCCGGCAAAAGCGAAGCTGCTGAAATTGAGCTGTCATATCATCAGAATTTTATTTCCTTCGAGTACGCCGCCCTCAACTACACCAATCCCCAGAAAAACCAGTACCGCTACCAACTCGAAGGCGTGGACCCCAACTGGGTGCAGGCCGGTACCCGGCGCGTAGCCAACTACACCAATCTGGGGCCCGGTGAATACACATTCCGGGTGAAAGGCTCCAACAACGACGGCCTCTGGAACGAGCAGGGCACGTCGATGCGGGTTATCATCCACCCGCCCTGGTGGCGTACCTGGTGGGCCTACGCGTTTTACACGTTACTATTTATAACGGGTTTGCTACTGGCCCGCCGTGCCATTGTCAACCGTGAACGGCTGCGAGCTAACCTGCGGGTGCAACAAACGGAAACCGAAAGCCTGCGCGAACTGGATGGGATGAAGTCCCGCTTTTTTGCCAATCTCTCCCACGAGTTTCGCACCCCGTTGGCCCTCATTAGCGGCATCGTGCAAGAGCGAACCGATAAACTACCGATATCGGATGGACAACGAGCTGACTATGGGCTGATTAGCCGCCACGCGACTCGGCTATTGCAACTAATCAACCAATTGTTGGATCTCTCCAAACTGGAAGCCAGCCAGTTGCAGGCTCACCCCGAGCCCGGCGACCTGACGGCCCTATTGCGGGCACTGGCCGGATCGTTCGAGTCATTGGCGCAAAGCAAAGGACTAACCTATCGCTATGCGTTGCCGCTGCAATCGGTATGGGCCGAGTTCGATGCCGATAAAGTGGAGAAAATTGTTGCCAACCTGCTGAGCAACGCCATCAAATTCACCGCCAAAAACGGACAAATCGTATTCACTGCCGACCGCCCGGAAGCCTCCATACGATTCGTTGTTGAGGATACGGGCATTGGCATCGCCCCCGAAGATCTGCCCCACATCTTCAACCGCTTTTATCAGGCTGACCCCACGGCCACCCGGAACTATGAAGGAGTAGGTATTGGTCTGGCATTAACCAAAGAACTCGTTGACTTGCTGGGCGGAACCATCGCCGTAGAAAGCCGCCTCGCCGAAGGATCAAGCTTTACCGTCACGCTGCCGTTGGCGGTTGTATCACCGCCGGAACGGATTTCCGAGCCAATTCTGAACGGTCACGATGTTAAACAAACAGCGCCGCGTTCATCAGAACCTACGACAGCCAAATCGGGCAAATCACATCTGATGAAGCTATTAGTTGTAGAAGACAACACCGATCTCCGGCAGTTTATCCAACAGTTTTTATCGAAAAATTACACCGTGCTCGAAGCCGTTGACGGGCTGGAGGGCCTGAACCAAGCCGTGGATACGATTCCCGACCTGATTATTTCGGATGTCATGATGCCCGGCCTCGATGGGTTAACGCTTTGCCAGCGACTAAAAACCGACGAGCGTACCAGCCATATTCCCCTCATTCTGCTCACGGCCAAAGCCGATGTGGCGAGTAAACTGACCGGGCTTGGCTACGGGGCTGATGACTACCTGACCAAGCCTTTCCAGGTGGACGAACTGCTGGCCCGTATCCAGAATTTAATTGCCCAGCGCCAGCAACTCCGGGAGCGGTTCAGTCGCCAACTGACCCTAAAACCATCCGACGTGACGGTTACCTCCGCCGACGAGCGGTTTTTGCAACGGGCACTTTCCATTGTGGAAACTCAGTTGAGTAACCCCGAGTTTGATGTCGACCGGTTCAGCCGGGAGATCGGGATGGGACGAACCCAACTCTACCGCAAACTGACGGCCCTAACGAACCAATCCCCCACCGATTTCATTCGACTGATGCGCCTGCACCGGGCGGCTGATCTGCTCCGTCAGCAACAGGGCAACGTCAGCGAAATTGCCCTGCAAGTCGGTTTCAATAGCCTCAACTACTTTACCCGCTGCTTCCGCGAGCAATTCGGACAAACTCCTTCGGAATACGCGAAGGCCCCGGAACGTAGAGCAGAGCGCGTGGGATAGAACGCTTTGCTCCACGTCCCATCTGTCTGGCTCCTTCGTATTTTCCTTCCAAAAAGTAGCACCCAAGTTCCATGCATCCCATGTGCTTACAATTGCAACGATTGTTCTCACATGGGTTCATCCAATTGATATTCATTTGGGCGACGAACCAATAATCTCTTTGCCCCATGAAATCAAATCTGTTTACCCTCGCTCTGCTCCTTGCCGTAACCCCTGTTTTGGCCCAGTCCAGTGACGAAGCCGCCATCAAAGCCGTGCTGGAAGGCCACACCCAGGCCGCAATGGACGACGATGCCGAACGCGCCGTCAGTTACTTCGCCGACTCGCCCCACGCGGCCATCAGCTATCAGCAGCCGGGCAGTGGCTACATTCGCGGCCACGAAGCTGTTAAAGCCAAGTACCGGGAAGTTATTAACCGGGTTAAGTCCGACAAAAGCCCCGACAAATCCACCACGGGCGAGTATTTGTACCGCATCGTGGGCAATACGGCCTTCGTCACCTACGTCGAAACCAGAACCAAACCCGATGGCACCGCCGTGCGCACCCACAAGGCGAATTACCTGGAGAAAGAGGCCGGGCAGTGGAAGATGATTGGCAATTTCTGGATGCCGGAGCAAAAGGCGAAGTGAGACTGGCTGGTTTAGATTGCTCCAAGCGGGCTTATGAGCAGATCGTGGTTTCACGGGCCTCCGCTAATTTCTACTATTCTCATGAAGACGTTCTTGTCCGGCTTGTTCCTGCTTGGCAGTGTCTGTAGTCGGGCATTGGCCCAAACCACCCTTTCCGGCAGTGTGCGGGATGGAACCGGCAAAGGCATTTCCTTCGCCAACGTGTTGCTGCTCCACGCCCGCGACTCGGCCCTGGTGAAAGGGGCCGTCAACGACGAAAGCGGGGCATTTCATTTTGAAAATCTCCGTGCTGGCACCTACCGGGTGGCAGCTACGGCGGTGGGCTTCCACCGCGTGTATTCGGCCCCGTTTTCGCTGGAAAGTGGACCGGGCACCCATCAACTGCCCCATTTGGTCGCCCAGATCGAAGCCTACCAACTGGCCGAAGTGCAGGTTTTGGCAAAAAAACCGCTGTTCGAGCAGCAGATGGATCGGTTGGTCATCAACGTGGCCAGTAGCATTACGGCGGCGGGCAGTACCGTTCTCGATGTGCTCGAACGCGCACCGGGCGTGGCCGTCGACCGGATGAACAATGGCCTTTCGCTCAACGGCAAGCCGGGCGCGCTGATTATGGTGAACGGCAAGCTGAACCGACTGCCCATGAGCGCCGTAATTCAGATGCTGAGCGGCATGAACGCGGGCAACGTCGAAAAAATCGAACTGATCGGCACGCCCCCGGCCGGGTTCGACGCCGAAGGCAACGCCGGACTGATTAATATTGTCCTGAAAAAGAACGAGTTGTACGGCACCAATGGCTCGTATTCCCTCAATGCCGGGTACGGAAAATACGAACGCCTGGGCGGGACCTTCGCCTTGAATCACCGTTCCGAGCGTCTCAATCTGTACGGCGATTACGTCGGGCAGATGAACCATTTCATGGCCCTCAACAGCAGTTCACGCCGCGTGTACGTGCCGGGCCGGGTGGCCCAAACCGATTACACCACCGATCGGGACTACCGCGCCTGGTCGCACAACGCCCGCTTCGGGCTTGACTACGCCGTCAATGCCAGGACGACCCTCAGCAGTATGGTCTCGGCGTTCAGTCAGCGTCAGAACCAACTGGCGGAGAACAATGCCCAAACCAGCCGCGAGGGAGTACCTTTCACCCGCGTCGCCCTGACCGACCGGGAAATCAACCATTCCTGGAATTACACTGCCAATGTCAACGTTCGGCACCGGCCCAAAACCGGGCAGGAATGGAGTGCTGACGTGGATTACATTTTCTTTTTCAACAACAATCCGCACGAGTACCAGTTCACCACTTATTTTCTGACGGAAGGACGGCAGGAACCCAGTTTGTTGAGCAATACCAAGCGCACCCCGCTGCGCCTGTGGGTGGCCAAAGGCGATTATTCCCGCTCGGTCGGTGGCTTCCAGTGGGAAGTAGGCCTGAAGGGCACCGTGGCGCGTTTCGACAACACCCTACGGTTTGAACAACGGCAAAATGACGTCTGGGTGCCGGACGAAACGCTTTCGTCGCAGGTCAGGATGGACGAGCGTATTCTGGCGGCGTACGGTAGCGTTCGCTACCAGCTAAATAAGAAAACCAAGGGGATGGCGGGGCTGCGCTACGAACACACCAACACCGACCTGCGGGCCGCCGATGGTCGGAATCTGGTGTACCGCGACTACGGCAACTTTTTCCCGAGTGTTTCTTTTTCTCATGATTTCACGAAAAAAAACAGTCTTCTGGTGGCCTACAGCCGTCGCATCAACCGGCCTACGTTCGCGAATCTGGCGTCTGCGTTTACCTTTCTCGAACCCAATGCGTTCCTCATCGGCAATGAAAAGCTTCTGCCTACCCTTTCCAACAACCTGCAAACGACGTACCGGTTCGGGAAAAACGTGCTGCTGACGGGCGGATACACCCGGTTCAGGAACGCGATCAGTGCCAACATGCGCGTGTTGACCAACGAGAACCGGCAGATCACCCAGCCCATCAACATTGCCCGGATGCGCACGTACTCGGTTGCGCTTAGCGTTCCCTGGAACTTGACCACGTGGTGGCAGACGCAGACTTCGCTGGAGGGTGTCCGGCAGGAGGCTGATGCCGAAACCAACGGCGATGGTCTGCGGCAAAGGCAGCAATACGTGCGGGTAAATGGGGCGCACACCTTCCTGTTGCCGGGCGCGGTAACGGCCGAAGTATCGGGGTTCTACCAATCCAAAAGTTTGGTCGGACTACTCAACCGCCGGCCCTTCGGTGCTCTTAACCTGGGGCTGCAAAAAAAACTGAGCCGCAACCGGGGCACCCTGCGTCTTTCGGGCGAAGACGTGCTCTGGACGAAACTCGGGCAAGTTTACATCGACAACCCGGTGGAGGGGTACTCAACCGAACTGAACCTCCGCATTCACAACCGGCTGGTTCGGCTCACCTACACCCGCAATTTCGGCAACCAGAAAGTGGTCGTCAACAGCAAACGCGTCACTGGCTCGGACGAGGAGCGGAAGCGGGTGAATTAGGGCGGACTATACGCCGAGGGCGCAGTTCCGACGGGATACGCGGGTGGTGCTGCTCAACGTGAGTTACTCGTTTGGCAACCAAAAACTGAAAGCCGAACGCCAACGTCGCCTCGGCTCGGAAGACGAGACCCGGCGGGCGAATTGAGTACCCACCCGAACCGAATGGCTGATGTCCTCACCAGCCAGGGCAAGAAATCAGAGGTCGCTAATTCATGTACGCAAACCGATAAATCATGGAAACCATTGCTCCGCAACTGACTACTGATCAGCCAAAAGCCACGTTTAACCCGCTGACATCAAGTGAGCGCATTCACCTGCTCGATGTGTTGCGTGGCGTGGCACTGCTGGGGGTGTTAATGATGAATCTGCACAGTTTCGCACTGCCGGGACAGGCACTCAGGCAGCAGGAGTTTGCTCAGCCAGACGATGTCAACTATTGGACAAATTTCGTGGCCAACGTTCTGTTCGACGGGAAGATGCGGGCCTTGTTTTCGCTCCTGTTTGGGGCCGGTGCCCTGCTCTTCATCACCCGGAAAGAAGAACGGTCGGGCGGTAGCATCGTCGTGGCCGATCTGTATTTCCTCGTTTAAGTCTGTGACTTGGACGCTGTTTTTTGGCAGTTTGCAACTGCCTTTCCAGAAAAATTTATTGAGAAGTCAGTTAAAAATTGATAAAATAGAGCGTCCAAGTCACAGACTTGAACGAGTCGTGCAGAACTGTTTCCAAGCACTCGATTCATTCGTAACCCCCTGATTCCGTCCCGTCCTCGGACGGGCCAGGGTAAATAGCCAACCTTTTCTAAAGCCTATGACCCGATAGGCTCCTTCCTTTTCTTTAGTGGTTAGGTGAAAACCGAAATAGCGATTGGCTCTGCCAATCGCTATTTTTTTGGTGAAGATCTACCCCTCGGTCTGTGCAGCAACCTCACCCTGGCCCCGCCCCCGGCCGGGCCGCACGGGTTGCCACGGACATGTTTAAATAGCAGCCGCCCCGATTACGGCCCCGCAGGGGGCGGGCCCCGGGTAAAAGCCCAACGGTTTGTAA
>JAJAZB010000513.1 GCA_026785975.1 Cytophagaceae bacterium
GGGGAAGAAATAGTAATTTGAGAATTTGAAAATGTGCTAATTTGAGAATTTGATAATGGAATGCCTTAATTTTCAAATTCTCAAATTAGCACATTTTCAAATTCTCAAATTACTATTTCTTCCCCCACATGGCGTTGGCCGCATCCGGGAAGTTGAGGGTCAACTCCGGTACGCCGAGCACCACGCGATTGGCCCACTCAACGCCCTGCATCAGCGAGTGATCCTGGTTACTGACTTCGTATTTCCAGGCTCCAAACCGCCCACGGGAGTACATATCCATCGGTTCGAGGGCGGGAAGTACGGCCTTCAAAATATCGTCGCGTTCCACCGAGGGCGTTGGGTACCCGTAATCGGTCGAGTACAGGAATTTAGAGACAATCTGATCTTCCGATTCGATCAACCCGTCTTCGAGCAAGGCTCTGACGGTGTCGGCCACCAACGTTTCGCGGTTGACGGGCTTGGCCGACGATTCACTCGTTTCACTCATCAACGACCAATATTGGTTGATATCCGGCACGTTGTACGGCGAGTAATTTGAGAAAACCGTGATGCGGTAGTACGGGCTGTTCGATTCCGGAAAATACATCCAGCACTTGGGGGCCAGTTCGGGATTGGGTTTGCCTTTGAGTCCAACCCCGATGATGTTGGTCGACGAGTGCTTCAACCCCTGGGATTTCTGGATGAGTTCGGCCGGAAACCCATCGACTTTTTTCGTAAACTGATCGAGCGGCATCGTACTGAGCAAGTGTTGATACCCTACCGTCCGGCCATCGGCCATTGTGATTTTTTTAGTCGTCGGGTCAACGTGTTGGACGTCGGCGTTGAGCATGACATTCTCCAGGCCAACCAAATCGCCGACGGCTTTCCAGATGGCCCCCGTGCCGCCGTGTTTGGGAAACTGAAAGGTGTTGTTCGGCCCCCAGGAAAAGTCGTCTTTGTCGAACAAAATGTTCTCGGTAACCCGCTGGAGGTCGATTACGGCCACGCGCTCGCCCACCCAAACGGCATTCATTTGCTCCGCCGGATACGCCCAAACTTTAAAATTGTAGGGAATCATAAACACGTCGGCCAGACCTTCGCCAAACGTTGCCATGATCCACTCCCGGAAGTTTTTGGGCTTGCCGTTGATTGGGTTTTTGTACAACTTAATCAACCCTTCGAGGCACTTCCACATATCCTCTTTGGGCAAATATTTGATATTATTCTGAAACGGGTACGGCACAAAGCGGTTGCGCATCCAAACCCAGGACTCTCGCTGATGGCTCAGCCAACCTTCGTTGCCCAGGGCCTTGATCATCAGATTGTCAAAATAAGTGTAGTGGGAAAACTGCACGTGGCCCCCAATATCCCAGAGAAATCCCTGTTCGTCCACAAAACTGGTGGCCAGTCCGCCCACGTAGGCTTCACGTTCGAGAATGATAAAATTTGTAATGCCCAGTTCCTTAAGCCGATAAGCGGCACCCAATCCGGTTGGCCCGGACCCGATGATAACGTACTGATATTCCATGCAAAAATTTACTTGTTTAGTTGATGAAGTTCATAGTTCCCCGTTTGATACGTAGCCTACAGGATTGGGCTTCTTTTGGAAAAGGGAAAGACTTGTGCGGCGAAGCGGAAACGACTCAAACCGATTGTTTAACCACGCGCTGATTCTGCCTGATGGCCCGGATTTTCCCGTTGAGTTCCAGGCGAAACCGGAAAAGTTCTTTAAAACTCTGCCAGCAGACTTTGAGTAGTTTCATTTTTTGAATGGATACTTCCCCGGTCAACCGCTCCTTGTGGGTAATTGGAATATCGAGCAGCTTTTGGCCGGATTTCCTGGCCATGACGGCCAGGAAAATATTGGGCGCAAACGGGACGGGCTGGGGTAATTGGGCCAGCAAATTCGCCAGGAAATCGCCTTTGATGAGTCGGAAGGGAATGTTACTATCGCTGATGAAGGTTCCGTAAATCGTAAACAGCGAGGCTTGCAGAACTTTCGTAACAAACAATCGGAAGGTAGCGTCGTGCCGCACCTGGCGATAGCCCAGGATGAAATCGGAACCCTCGCGCCTGGCCCAGAGTTTAAGCAAGTCTTCCGGCTCAAACTGATCGTCGCTATCGGTTTGGAAAACGTACTCTGAATCCAGTTCAACCGCCTTTTGATAGCCGTTTACGACCGCCTTACCGTGACCCCCGTTGGGTTGATGCACAACCATCAGGCGCGGAAAACGGGGCTTCAGCGCATCGAGCAAGGGACCCGTTTTATCTTTAGAACCGTCGTTAACGACAATCAGGCGGGTTTCGCCCTGGGGTTGAAAATGTTTATCAAGCAACGCCATCCAATTACTTACAACCAACTCGATACAATCTTGTTCGTTGTAGGCGGGCATGACAATGGATAAAAGAACAGACATTTAACGGGGTTGGGGTTGGGAACAACGACAAAAAGTTGTTCGATTTGGCAAAATTAGAGATTTATCCCAATCACATCGAAACCATCGCGCCGATTTAGTACCCGGTTCATCGATCATCGACCAGGATTTGAACGAGTTTAGAGCCTATCCGAAAATTCAGATTACCTCCGCGCAAAAAAAACCCCAAACCCCAGAAAGGAGGGTTTTTGGGCAAAAAATTATAAAAAAAAAAAAACCGAGAAGGTGGTGGGGGGGTTTTTTTATATGGGGATATTATTGATAAA
>JAJAZB010000514.1 GCA_026785975.1 Cytophagaceae bacterium
GTTACTAACCTTTTTCAAAAATTCCGGTTATTCCTGTCAATGCGCGAGGCGAAGGGTGTTTTTCTATGTCGCTTTGAAAGCGTTCTTTCTTAATCAAATTCTTTAACCACAACCAGTTACGTTTCATGAAAAAAATCTATTCACTTCTACTCACGTGCGCGCTTGCCATGCTGAGCGCGGCCTCGATGGCCCAGAGTATCCAGGGCACGGTTGCTGACCCAACGGGACAAACCATTCCGGGTGCTACGATTTCGGTCGCCAATAGCAGCCAGGGTACGGCCACCAATGCCTCGGGCAACTACACCCTGTCCATCGGGCCGGGAACGTATCAACTTCAGGTCAGTTTTGTGGGTTACGAAACCGCTACGCTCCCTGTGACGGTCCGGGCGGGTGAAACCGTTTCGGCGAACGTGACCCTTCAGGAATCAGCCACGGCTTTGCAGGAAGTCGCCGTGATTGGCTCGCGCTCCGCCACAGCCCGCACCAATATTCAAACGCCGGTGCCAGTGGATGTCATCTCGGCCCGCGAACTCAAAAGCTACGCCCAGACCGACGTGACGCAGATTCTGAATTTTGTCGCGCCGTCGTTTAGTTCCAACCGCCAAACGGTCTCGGACGGTACCGACCACATCGATCCCGCCTCCTTGCGGGGTCTCGGCCCCGATCAGGTACTCGTGCTCATCAACGGCAAACGCCGCCACAACACCGCACTCGTCAACATCAACGGTACCTTTGGCCGGGGCACGGTGGGTACCGACCTCAACGCCATTCCGGTGGCGGCCATCGAGCGCATCGAAGTGCTCCGCGACGGGGCCGCCGCCCAGTACGGCTCGGATGCCATCGCCGGGGTAATCAACATCGTGCTGAAAAAGGAGACGCCCTGGGCCGTTTCGGCACTGTACGGGCAGTCGCTGAGCAATACGCTGGGCCGGAATTTTGCGGACGGCCAAACCACGCAGGTCGACATCAGCAAAGGCTTCAAACTGGGCAGTAAAGGCTTTTTTAACTTTGGGGCGCAGTACCTCGACCGGGGCGCTACCAACCGGGGCGGCATCGATACCCGTCCGTTGCTGTACAGTGGCGTATGGCCCGCTACACCCGCCGGGGTGACGGACGTCGTTGCCTACCGGCAGCAGCTCAAAGCGGCTGATGACGCCAAAGCCGTGGCCGCTGGCCTCGACCGCAACAATATGCGCGTGGGCAACGCCGCCGTGCGCAACCTCGGTTTGCTGACCAACGGGGCTTACAGCCTGGGCCGCACGGAGTTGTACTGGCAGGCGGGCATCACCAACAAGCAAGGCAACGCCGCCGGTTTTTACCGCCTGCCTTCGCAAGCCACGCAGGTCGACCTGACGATTTACCCGAATGGCTTTTTGCCCCAAATCAACACCGACGTGTACGACGTATCGGCCTCGGTGGGGCTGAAAGGTAAATTTGGCGGTGGTTGGAACTACGACCTGAGCAACACCTACGGCACCAACAGCATCCGGTTCGACATCACCAACACCGTGAATGCGTCGCTGCCAACGGGCAGCAGTCCAACGGAATTATACGCGGGAAAACTGATTTTTGCCCAAAACACCGTGAATTTCGACGTAAACAAACGGTATGAGTTGGAGGGGATTTTGAGCTCAATCAACACGGCTTTCGGTGCCGAATACCGGGTGGATAACTACCAGATTCAGGCCGGTGAAGAACTTTCGTATTCGTTTGGTCAGCCCTCCAAGAGCATCGATGGTCGCAAAATCGGCACGGCGTTTACGGCGGCTGGCTCGCAGGTGTTCCCCGGTTTCAAACCCGGCAACGAGTTGAAAAAGTCGCGGAACAACAAAGCCATCTACGCGGATTTTGAGGGCGAACTGGGCAAGCGGGTGTTGCTGGGTCTGGCGGGCCGGTACGAAAATTACAGCGATTTTGGCAGTAATTTTTCGTACAAAGCTACGGGCCGCGTCACGCTCGTTGGCGATTTGGCCCTGCGCGGGGCCATTGCCTCGGGCTTCCGGGCACCCTCGTTGCACCAGCGGTATTTCAACAACGAAAGTACCCAGTTTGTCGACAGCGTACCGCGCCAGGTGTTGACCGTCAACAACGATAATCCCATCGTGCGGCAGTTTGGGGTGGCATCGCTAAAACCCGAAATTTCGCAGAGCTACAGCGTGGGATTGACCGGGAAACTGGGCCGGAGCCTGACCTTCACCGTCGATGCCTACCAAATTGGCATTAAAGACCGGATCGTTTTTTCGAGTCAGTTTGTGCGCGAGGGAGCGGCAGCGACGACCCAAACAATCAATCAGATTCTGGATGCCGCCGATCCCAACCGGCAGATCAACAGCGTTCAGTTTTTTACCAACGCTATCGCTACCCGCACTAAGGGCCTCGATGTGGTGCTAACCGAGCGACTGAAGTTCAACAACAAAAGTACGCTTACCCTGATGGCATCGGCCAATTTCAACAACACCGAAGTGACGAGCGTTAAACCGCCTAGCAGCATCGAAGGCAACCAAAGGCTGGTCAACAGCCTCTTCGACCGGCAGGAGCGGGCGCGTTTTGAGTCGTCGGTGCCGCGCAGCAAAGTCAACCTCAGCGCGGCGTACGACTTGGGCAAGTGGAACTTTGTGGCCCGTACCGTGCGCTTTGGCGAAGTGACCTACATCAACCCAAACGTGCCCGGCGCGACGGTTTCGGGGGTGCCTTTTCCGGCGGAAAACGACCAAACCTTCGTGCCCAAATGGGTAACCGACCTGACGGTAAGTTATCAGTTGACCAAAAACCTGAACGCAACGATTGGGGCCAGCAACCTGTTCGACGTCTACCCCGACCAGGCCTACATCAACCCGCGCAACAACGCCACCAATTTCTCGGCCGACCCAACCCTCAATTATACGGGGGGCCTCGATAACACCTCCAATGGTCGTTTTCTGTACGGCCGGGCGGTGCAGCAATTTGGGTTCAACGGTCGCTTTGTCTTCGCCCGACTGTCGGCATCGTTCTGAAAATCGCTACCCCGCGCGGGTACGCCAAAGCAGACAACTTCCCACAAATTCAAAAGCCCTGCCCAAATTGGCAGGGCTTTTGTTTGGACACCAGCAAGACAAAACTGAATTCCTTGCTGAACCGCCCAAAAATCTTTTTTATCTTTGCGGTTCCAAAATCCGCTCAATCGGGGTTTTTACGTTTTTTGACCCGGTACACCCCGATTGAATCGCGAATTTTAAACTCCAAAACCACCATCGCCTGCGGGCGGACCGTTTCACTCACGACTGAAAAGACCATGTCCTTAATCACTAAAATCAGGGAAAAATCAGGGGTTGCCATTGGCGTGATTGCCATTAGTTTGATTCTCTTCATCATTGGCGGCGACTTGCTCAGCACCAACTCATTTTTTGGCGGCGGCAATAGCCAAAAGGTGGGTGAAATCGCGGGAAACACCATCCTTTACCAGGATTTTAATAAGCAGGTCGAGGCTGGCCGCGTTAATTTCCAGGCGCAGTCGGGCCGCGCACCCAGCGATCAGGAAACTGTTCAATTGCGCGAGCAAGCCTGGAACCAGTTTATCGGGGACTACGCGCTTACCAAAGAACTCGACGCGTTGGGCATCGAAGTCACGCCCGACGAACTGGCCGACATGGTGCAGGGCGTGAACATTCACCCCCAGGTGCGCCAGCAATTTACCAACCCGCAGACCGGGCAGTTTGACAAAACGCAAATCATCGCGTACCTTAAAACCTTGAAAGCCGGTACGCCTCAACTGGCGCAGTGGCAGGCGTTTGAGAAGGGGCTGGCCGAACAACGTCGGCAGGAAAAATATTTCAACCTGCTCCGGCTGACCAATTACGTCACCACCGCCGAAGCCAAACGCGATTACGAAAATCAGACCGCCAAAGCCGACGTGCGGTACCTCTACGTGCCATTTTATTCGGTACCCGACTCGACCATCCAGGTAACCGACGCGCAACTCGAAGACTACCTCGGCAAGCACCGCGACCAGTACAAAGGGGCCGATACCCGTAGTTTGCAGTACGTAATTTTTCCGGTGATTCCGTCCAAACAAGACAGCGCTACGTTCAAGAATCAGTTGACGGATCTGGCGAAGAATCTGGCTAAATCCACCAATGATTCGGCCTTTGCCCTGCTCAACTCCGACGTAGCCTCGCCGTATTACCTGAGTGCTTCCCAACTGCCGGAGCAACTCAAAGAAGCCGTGACCACCTTCAACGTGGGGGGCGTGTACGGCCCCTACCGCGAAGGCAATCTGTACTCGATTTACAAATACGACGGCACCAAAACCGACTCACTGAGCACGGTGCGGGCCAGCCACATTCTAATTCAGCCAACCGATAAGTCAGACTCGGCCAAAGCAACCGCCCGTCAGCGGGCGCTCAACATCCTGAATCAAGTGAAGGGCGGTTCGAGTTTTGAAGCGATGGCCGCCACCAACGGCATGGACGGTAGCGCGCAGCAGGGCGGTGATTTGGGCTATTTCAAAAACAACGGGCAAATGGTGAAGGGCTTTCAGGATGCTGTATTTGCCTTCAACGGTACGGGTTTGATGCCCAATCTGGTCGAAACCGATTTCGGTTTTCACATCATCAAAGTCACCGAGCCTAAAAGCAATCTGATTTACAAAATCGCGGCCATCAACAAGGAAATCGTACCCAGCGAGGCCACCCGCGACGAAGCCTATCGCCGGGCCGAGGCTTTCGCGGGCGAGAACCAATCGCAGGAAGCCTTCGAAGCAACGTTGAAAAAAGATAAAACCCTCGCCGCCCTGCGCGCCGAGCGAATTCCTGAAACTTCGACGAACCTGAATACGCTTCAGGATGCCCGGGAGGTGATTCGTTGGGCATTTGACGACAAAACCGACGCGGGCGAGGTGTCGCCGGTGTACGAAGCCGACGAGCGGTACGTGGTCGCGGTGCTGACTAACAAAACCGCCAAGGACGACGTGAAAGCCGCCGATTTCAAAGACGAGTTGACGGCCAAAGTGCGCAACGACCTCAAGGGGGAGCAAATCCTGAAAAAACTCCAGGGTACGGCGGGTACGCTCGAACAAATTGCGCAAAAGTCCGGGGCCGGGGCGCTGGTCGAAACGGCCAATGGCGTCACGTTGGCGACCGGCGTACTGACCTCGGCGGGTGCCGACCCGGTGGCGTTGGGTAAAGCGTTTGGCTTGAAGCCCGGCCAGAAAAGCAAGCCCTTCGTGGGCGATGGTGGGGTGTTTATCATGGAAACCCTGCGGCAGATTCCCGCCCCGGTCATTGCGGATTTTACGCAGTACAAAACCATTGCCCAGCAACAATCCGCCCAGCGGGCCTCGTTTTACATCGGCGAAGCTGTTAAAGAAAATGCGAAGATTGTCGACAATCGCGCGCGCTTTTATTGATCGCTCTGCCTCCTACAATTGCAACCACGAAGCCATCCTGAAGGGGTCATCCTGACGGGGTGGTTTTCGTATTTTCGGTAAAAACCGAGTGCTGAATCGAAATTCCTTTCCTCGTTAATTTTACAAAAAATCGGTATATATTTCTTATTTTGCCTGACATTTTATCAATACTCTACGCGTACCACCTTACTTACCACTATGAAACACCTTGTACTGACGTTTCTTTTTTACGGGCTGTTTTTTGCGCCCGCCCAAGCCGACTCCCCGCCCTCGGATAAGCCTTCTCCAAATGCTCCGTTTGCCTGTACGGTCACCGTCAGCAGTACCACGAATGGAGTTATCTGCCCTGGCAGTGCCAACGCTACCCTGACGGCAAATCCTGTGGGCGGTGTTGTGCCTTACACCTACGTGTGGAAGAGGGGAGCGGTCACGGTGGGGGGCAATACGCAAAACTTAACGGCCACTCAGGCTGGCACGTACACGGTATCCATCACCAGTTCAGGTGGTTGCGCGGCGACCTCGGCTAACTTCGAGGTGAGTACCTCCACGCTTGCCGCAGGAACCATCACCGGCAACAACCAGATTTGCGCAGGAGGCACCACCACCTTAACCGCCAATCCTTCGGGTAGTAGTGGGTATACCTACCAGTGGAAACGCGCCGGGGTCGATATTCCAAACGCCACCGGCAATACGTATGCTGCCAACCAAACGGGCGCGTTTACGGTCGTTATTGGTGATGTAAACACCTGTTCGGTCACTTCATCACCGTTTACAATTATTCCGACCACGCTATCAGCAACAGTCACTGGCAATAACTTCTTCTGTGCCGGTGGCACGACGACCTTAACGGCCAACCCCACTCCGGCTACGCCCAACAACGGAACTTACACCTACTCCTGGAAATTGGGTGGAATCGAAGTAGCAACCGGAAAAACATACGCGACTAACCAGGCAGGGAATTACACCGTAACGGTCAGCCGGAGCGACGGTGCCTGTTCGGTTACCACCTCTTCTTTTGCGGTCAGTGCCTCAAATTTGACCGCCAGCCTGAGCGGTGCTACCAACGCCCTCTGCGCCCAGGCACCGGGGAATAGCCGTACCCTAACCGCCTCTTCAACGGGTGGCACCGGGACTAAAACCTACCGGTTTTATCTGAACGGCAATCCCCAGGGTGCTGCTTCGGCTACGGCCACGTACAACGCGACCGCCACTGGCAGCTACACCGTGCAGGTTCAGGACGATAATTGTTCGGTGACTTCGTCGGCAATCGTTTTGAGTTTATCAACCCTTTCCGCTGGTACAATTACGGGTGGCAACACGATTTGTCCCGGTGGCAGCACCGAATTAACGGCCAATCCTTCCGGCGGAACGGGACCTTACACCTACCAGTGGAAACTAAATGGGGTAGATTCGCCCGGTGCAACCAACCAGAAATTTTTGGTTGCCGCTGCGGGAAATTACACGGTGGCAGTGACCGACGCCAACGGCTGCCAGGTTACTTCGGGAGGATTTGCGGTCAGTGTTTCCAGCCCAACGGTCAGTATTTCGGGCAATAATGCCTACTGCCAGGGCAGCAGTACCAACCTAACCGCTACTCCGGTCAGTGGGACGGGGCCTTACAGTTTTCAGTGGAAATTGGGCGCGAACAACGTGGGAGTTAGCACAACAAACCCCGTGTTGGTGGCCAATCAGCCGGGCAGTTACACGGTCGTTGTCACCGATGCCCGAGGCTGCACGGCCACTTCGAATGCGCTGTCAATAACCGAAAATCCAGCCCCCACCGCCAACGCCGGGCCGGGTGGTTCGCGCACCGGCACTGAAACTTACAGCCTGAGCGGCATAGCCACGGCGAGCGGTGGCACCGGCCCGTACACGTACAGTTGGAGTACCAATCCGGGTGTGACGATCAGTCCGAATGCGAGTAGTGCGCAACCCGTCATTGGCCCATTTACCCAAAACACCAGTATTGCCCTCTCGTTAACCGACTCGAAAGGGTGTACCGCTTCCAACGTGGCCAACGTCACGTTCACCGCTTGTCCTCTGGCCGTTGTTGCCTCGATTAGTGCGGGTACTGATGTGATTTGCGTGGGTGGAAGCACGACGCTGTCTTCCGGTGTGACGAACAGTAGCGGTACTGTTACGTACCAGTGGCAACAAAACAGCAATAACATCCCTAGTGCCAACGGAACAACTTTCCAGACCAGCGCGGGTGGTAATTATCGTGTTGTCGTTACCGATGGGCGGAGCTGTACGGCCTTTTCAAATGTCATTGGCCTGAGCAATACCAGCCTGAACGTCAACGCAGTAGCCTCGACGGACGTTATTTGTGCGGGTGCTTCCGTGACAGTTTCAGCCAATGTGGGAGGCAACAGTGGAGCAATCAGCTACCAGTGGCAGAAAGATAACGCCAACATTCCCGGTGCCAACGGCAATACCTACGCCACCAGCACGGGGGGCAGCTACCGGGTTATTGTGACCGACAGCAAGGGTTGCACGGCCACGTCCAATGCCGTTAGTGTGAGCAACAGCACCCTGGCCGTCAGCACGGCGACTTCCTCACCGGTGGCCTGTCCAGCCAACCCCGCTACCCTGACGGCTACCGTAACGGGCAACAACGGTGGAATCAATTATCAGTGGCAAAAAGATAAC
>JAJAZB010000515.1 GCA_026785975.1 Cytophagaceae bacterium
CGTTGAGGGTGATTAAATCGGCGTCCAGCCGACGAGCCGTGGCCAGGGTGATGGCGTCGGGCAATTTTACTTTACGGATTTTGCGGTAGGCGATGACGTGGTCGGCGATGAGGAGGTCGGTTTGGATGATCGTGAACGTATCCATCAGCCGTTGTAAATCCAGTTTGTCACTTTCGTTTTTAAACACGTAGCCCATCACTTCCATGTAGGCGATGACTGAAATAAAGAGTTCAGTGTAGGGCGCAACAACCGCCCAGTAATCAATCAGATTGTTGGAGCGGTAAATCAGGATGTTAGAATCCAGAACGGCTTTACTCATGGTTGATTTACTCCCACTCCTCCCGCTGTTGACGTTGCCAGGCTACGGGGTCTTTGATGTCGCTGAAAATGTCTTTTTCGGCAATGGCCTTGAAGGCAGCCTCCATTTTTTTAGGGTCGTAATTGCGTTGAGGCGTTTCGGGCTGTGGCTCGTACAACACAATCACCTTGACGTTTCCATCGGTCAAAGGTGCGGGCAATTGGGGAATTTGCAGAATGCCATCCTTGACGGTAGCCTGAATTTCAATGGCTTGCATGGTTTTATTGCGTTTGGCCCACCTGCCCCCGGTACTTCGATTCGGTGAGAATTCGCGGGGCGTCAGTGGTTTTCATGAGTTGCTGAAGCGTGACGTTGGGCTGCGCTTCCAGGTATTTTCTGACCAGTTTCCAGCCCAGCCATTGCCCAATCCGGCCCGGACATTTCGGGCCGATTTCAACCGTCGTGGGGCGCTCACCCACGTACTTGGCTTTGCGCAACGGGCTGGTTTCGTACAGTAGTTTTTCATCGATAAAATGCGCCCAGATTAAATCCTGAGCCACCTCGTTGGCGGCTAATTGCGTACCCGAGTAGTCAATAATCAGACTGTCGGAAATGGAGGGCACTACATTTTTAACAAACTCAAAACTTTTGCCGTAGTACACCATCTCTGCCAGCAACGTCTGGTCTTGCAGATTGGTTTCGTTGTATTTTCCCGATAAAAGCAGCAGCACTTGGGGCGCAATGTACTCGCGTTGGTACTTGCGTAGCTGGTAGTTTTCCAACTGCGGGCGATACCGCGCTTTCGGCCCCATGAAATAATCTAAACCAATGACAATCAGGCTATCCGACACGTAGAGATCGGGGCCGGTGAAGCCCGTGAACAGAGTAACAATCCGGGGTTCCTTGAAAGCGGGGTAGTACGCCTTTAGATTCTGGAAGGCTTCTTCAAAACCGCGCTGTAAGTCGCTCAGGTCGGCAAACTGCTTTTGTCCGTCCTGATAAAAATCTCTCAATCCCGGGTTCTTCACCAGTTCGGTCAGCGTTTTGGCGAGTTGGGCGTTGGGTCCGAAGGCGTCCTGCGGAAAATAGGCGGCTCGTACCGAAGCGTTTTTCCGCAAAAAAGTCTCGACTTCAGCGGGCGACTGAGCGGTAAATAGTTGGGATTCGATGCGCTCGATGCGGACGTTTATTTTAATCGTATCGGCACCAGGTGCCGCACCGGGCAACTGAGTGGACTGTCGCGAATCGGAATCTGACTGGCAAGCGGCAAAAAAGGCAACAAAGCCGGCCAACAGGCAGGCAATCAATTGGGTTTTCATAAAAAATCAGGGCAAAGGTACGGAGAAAACGGGCCTTGCTTTCTACTATTGCAATTAGCCCTCTTTGGGAGTTGTTAGGATTTCCAGGCGAAAACCTACCCCGTGAACATTAACGATTCGCAACGAAGGATCGGCGCTCAGGTATTTGCGTAAGCGGCTCACAAATACGTCGAGGCTGCGACCCAGAAAGTAATCGGCTTTGCCCCAGAGTTGCACCAGAATCTGGTCGCGGGGAACAACTTCGTTGCAGTGGCGGAGCAAAAGCGCCAGCAGGTCGGCCTCGCGCTGGGTGAGGTCGGTGGTGGAGGTGGGGCCGTTCAGTTTGAGGTTGCGCGGGCCGAAGGTGTACACGCCCACTGGAATCGGCTGGTTTTTGCTGGATTTTCCCTGGATTCGACGCCTGATGACTTCGATGCGCAACACGAGTTCTTCGATGCTGAACGGCTTGGTGAGATAGTCGTCGCCGCCGAGCCGAAAGCCCTTCAACCGGTCTTCTTTCAGCGATTTGGCCGTCAGGAATACGATGGGCACGTCGCTTCCCGAAGCCCGGATGCGCTCGCCCAGGGTGAAGCCATCGAGGTAGGGCAACATCACGTCGAGCAGACAAAGGTCGTAGGTTTTGGTTTCAAACGCCGCCCAGGCCAAACGCCCGTCGGGCTGCAAATCGACGGTGTAGCCTTCGTGTTCAAGGGAATCCCGGACGACAAAGCCCAGCGCCGGGTCGTCTTCAACGAGGAGAATGTGAATCATTTCAGCGGAAAATCAAGCGTAAAACGGCTGCCCTGGCCGAGGGTACTTTCTACGCTGACCCGGCCTCCGTGCGCCTCGACGAGGGTACGAACGTAGTACAAACCCAGCCCAAATCCTTTCACGTTGTGTACGTCGCCGGTGGGAACCCGGTAAAATTTATCAAAAATAGGCTTTCGATACTTTTCCGGAATTCCGATGCCGTTGTCGGTTAGTCGAATGCGTAGCGTGCGGGGTTTATTGTCCGTTGAAACCGTCAGGTGCGGAAGGGCTTCGGTGTATTTCAAGGCATTGTCGGCCAGGTTGTACAGCACGTTGGTCAGGTGCATCCGGTCCGCCTGGATAACGGACTTTTCCGCGTTTAACGTCAACGTTAATTGCCCGCCCCGTGCCTGCAACGTAGGTCGCAACGACTCCGCCAATTGCTGACACAACTCGTGGACGTCGACGCGCTCCAATTTTAAGCCTTCCGACGAGCGGGGCAGCCGCGCCGTTTGCAGGACGGTATCCACCTGGGTTTTCAGGCGGTTGGCTTCGGTACGCAACAGTGCCGCGTAGCTCTGACGCCGCCGGGTGGCTTCGGGTTCCGGCGATGGGTCGGGGCGAGCCAGCATTTCGCTCGAAATCAGAATCGTCGAGAGCGGGGTTTTAAACTCGTGGGTCAACGTGTTGACAAAATCGGACTGGAGTTCAGACAGCCGTTTTTGACGGAAAATCACCCACAAGGCGTAGGCAAAAAACAGCACGACCACGCCGAGCGCCGTTGTCGAAAAGGTCAGTAGATCCAACTGCCCGAGCAGGTAATTGCGTTTTTCGGGAAAATACACGCCGAAGTAGTAGTTCGGCCCGGCTACCTGCGGAAAGCGGTAGCGAACCGCCGACGAACTGTCGCAACCCGGCGTGTGGCACACGAATCCCCCGTACTGAATCTGACTTTTTACGCAATCGTACACGCCGTATTCAAAACTGGTGCGGACATCGTGGCGGTCAAATTCCTGTTTCAAAAAAGCCTCCAGCACCGCCGGGTTAATGATATCGTTGATTTGTACCGTGTAATAATTAGCTTCCAAGCGCTCGATGGGGCGCAGGGTGAGGCGATTCGGGTTGGCGTTGAACTGAATTAACCGCTGCCCCGCCGCTCGCAAGGCCGAGCGCACCCGCTGGTCAAAATCACGGTCTTCGATCCGATAGGCCTGTCGAAACCAAAATCCCTGCACGGCGGCCATTCCCAGTAAAACTAAAATGGATAATCCGGTAAATATTCGTAGTGTTCGGCTGGACATACAACAAATATAGTCAGCCTAAGAACGCACTTTGACCCGTTAACAGGTTGTTAACAAGAACACTACTCATTTATTTAGAAAAAATATAAATTGACTCTTCCTTTGCAGTGGCATCAAGAGAAACCCATGTGCCCTTGCGTCATGAAAAACATATTCTTTCTTCTCATCTTAATCTTCTTTTTTTCAACCATCCCTGGCTCAGTGGGGAAGTAGTAATCGTCAACTCCTGCCCGAAGCGGAAGAACCCGAAGTAGGTACGGGGGTAGCATCCGGGGCCGGGTCAACACCCAGGATGGACAGCCAGCCGCCTACGTAAGCGTGTTGCCGAAAGGCACAACCAAAGGGACTTTGACCAACGCCGACGGGACGTACCTGTTGAGAAATGTCAAAGAAGGAAACTATACGCTGCTTACCCGGTTCGTGGGTCTGCAAACGCAGGAAAAAGCCGTCAGCATCATTAGCGGCCAGACGGCTGAGCTGAATTTTACCCTGCTTGAAACGGCTCAACAACTCTCGGAAGTCGTCATTACCAGCCAGCAAAGTAGCAATGAAAAGCCAGTCGGGATTGGTAAAATTGCTATTCGCCCGATGGATCTACCCCAGAGCGTTGCCGTCATCGACGGCAACGTACTCGAACGTCAGCAGGCACTTCGCCTGAGCGATGCCCTGATGAACGTCACTGGCGTGTACCTGATGTGCACGACGGGTGGCTATCAGGAGGAAATCGCCGGGCGTGGATTCAGCTTCGGGAGTAGCAATACCTTCAAAAACGGCGTCCGGTACTTCAACGGCACCCTGCCGGAAATGAGTTCGCTCGAACGGATTGAAATCATGAAGGGCAGTAGTGCGATCTTGTTTGGCAACGTGATCGCAGGCGGTATACTGAATCTGGTCACTAAAAAAACCGCTTTGAACGTGGGGGAGAGATGTCCATGCGGATGGGAAGTTTCGGGTTTTACAAACCCATCTTCGACTTGTACGGCAGCGTGTTTGGCAGTCAGTCGGTGGCGTTTCGGATTAATGGTTCGTACGAAAATGCCCGCAGTTTTCGCGACGAGGTCAAGTCGGAGCGGATTTACGTGAATCCATCACTGCTGTTTAAACTGGGCGCAAAAACGGAACTTCTCCTCGAAGGCGACTACCTCAAAGACAACCGCACGGCCGATTTTGGCACTCACCGTCAACAACGACACGTACAAACTCATGCCCGTCGCCGCGTTTACGCAGCTCGATGCCTCAGCCGGGTACGTTCGCGGTCCGGTGTCGGTGCGGGTTAAAGTTGCCAATTTGTTGAATGAACTGAGTTACAACGTTCATGACGACAACAGCGTCAACCCGATTGCTCCCCGGAATTTCTCGGCGACCGTGGCGTACAAATTTTAGGAAACCGCCCCTTTCGTCTTCAGTGCTTTTTTGCTCGTTGTAGAATCTGAAACGGTCACTGCTCTGCGGTGACCGCTTTTTTGTAGCTTTCCCGAAAAATCAGCCATGCGAAAAATCCACCTGCTTGTCTTCCTCCTGGCCGGGGCAATGACGTTTGCCCAGGCTCAACAACCCGAAGCCGTCACGACGATTTTCTTGGTCCGCCACGCCGAAAAACTAAATAATACCGACGAATCGCCTTTGACGGAGGTGGGAAAAGCCCGCGCCACTGCCCTGGCCAAACTACTGCAAGACGCTGGTATTCAGGCTGTTTATTCAACGAAGTATGTTCGTACGCAGGAGACAGCCCGCCCATTGGCTGAGTCCCGGAACGTAGCCGCGCAGACTTACGAGGCAAACGATGCTGCGTTTACGAAACTTTTACTGAAAAAACACAAGGGTCGGCGGGTGCTGGTGGTCGGGCATTCCAACACGGTTCCGGCGATGTTAAATGCCTTGACGCGCAAGACCAGTTTTGTGGATCTGAAAGCCGACGAGTTCGATGCGCTATTCGTCGTGACGATTCCTAAAACAGGTGCGCCTGCGGTGCTGACGTTGCGGTATAAACCTTGATAAGCGGGTAGGAATGTGGCCCTCAGTACGCGGCCATCGTTTCATCGACTTGCCGTGCCCAGGCATCAATGCCGCCTTCGAGGTTGTAGAGATTGCGGAAACCGTGATTTTGCTGAAGATATTGAATAACATTGGCCGAGCGGGTTCCGTGGTGGCAATGCACGACAACGGGCCGATCCTGCGGGATGCGCTTGACGTTGTTGGGAATCGTGTTCATCGGGATCAGCACCGCCTGGGGCAGATGGCAAATGTCGTACTCGTTGAGGTTGCGCACGTCGAGCACGAAAATATCCTCGCCTGCCTCTAGTTTCTGATGCAGGTCGGCTACGGTTATGCTTCGTAAACTGGGTTCATCCTGATTGACCAACTCTGCACCTGGTTCCGGAAAAATCAACTTTTCGGCGTCCGGGCGACGCTTCACCCGGACCTTCTGCTGGGTATTTTCGAGTACGTCCACCAGGAGCAATTCGCCCGTCAACACCTTGCCAACGCCCGTTAGCATTTTCACCACTTCGCTGGCCTGGTACATACCGATCAGCCCCGGCAACACGCCAATCACGCCCACTTCGGCGCAGTTGGGCACGGTCAAGTCGGAGGGCTGCTGGGGAAACAAACAGCGGTACGTCGGCCCGAGTTTTCCGTCCTGATTCCGAAAATTAAACACTGACACCTGGCCCTCAAACTGGTGAATGGCTCCGTACACAAAAGGCTTTCCCAAGCTCACACACACGTCGTTGATGAGGTAACGAACGGTAAAATTGTCGGTGCAATCGACGACAACGTCGTAATCCTGAATGAGTTGGGTGGCATTCTCGCGGCGTAGTGCCTGGTGGTAGAACGCGTACTCCACCTGGTCGTTCAATTTTTTGAGGTGTGTGACGGCCATGAGTACTTTGGGTTGACCGACCTCGTCGGTGCGGTACAAAACCTGCCGTTGAAGGTTGCTCAGATCGACCGTGTCGGGGTCGATGACGCCGAGTTTGCCCACACCCGCCGCCGTCAGGTAGAGCAGCACCGGGCAGCCGAGGCCACCCGCGCCGACCACCAGCACCCGGGCGGCTTTGAGTTTTTCCTGCCCTTCCGCGCCGAATTGGGGCAGTAGCAGATGTTTTTGATACCGAGTTTGTTCGCTGAGCGAAAGCATTGGTTGTAGAGGTCTTTAGCGTAGTTAGGTACGTTGGGGCGGGGGTAAATCGTATAAACTAAGCCAATTTTGTCGTAAAAGGTAAGAAAACCAATGGGCTGATTTAGCATTTAACTCAAAAAAGGACGAACGGTTTGGTCAACCGGGGTGGCTGGATGTGCAATAAAATGGCGCGAAGAAGTTTTACGACGACGGAGATTTTCAGGTCAGCGATAATTGACTTTTTTGAAAATACAGCCAGTATCGATGTGCGAATCTGTAACGGGTTGACATTTAATCTGACCCGTGAGGGGAAAGTTCTCTTTTTGGGAAAGGCATAGACAAGTTGGGTATGGTCTCGCACTTTTTACCAAAGGGGTTACCCCATGGAGCGTGGGTGCGGAATACTTTATCCAACCCAAGCTTTTTAGAAGTGGTCGGACTGGGCGTCCCCGACGACTTTTTTGTCGTCGGGGA
>JAJAZB010000516.1 GCA_026785975.1 Cytophagaceae bacterium
TCCCCCCCCCCGGGGGGGGCGGGGGCCCGGGGGTGAGGCTCAGCGATAAAAAATTAAGCAGCGACTGGGCTAAACCGCCTGAGTGCAATCGGACCGTTGAATTCGTGCAAAAACGTGCATCCAGTTGTTTTGTGCCGTACCTTTGCAAACGCCCCCGATGGGTTGGTTGGGGGCTTGGTCATGAATGAATTTAAAGCACTCTTTGTCAAGGAAATACAACTCGAATGGCGGCAACGCTACGCCCTCAATGGCATGGTGTTGTACCTGGTGAGTACCGTATTTATTTGCTACCTGAGTTTCCGGTTGCGTAGCAATCACCTCGACAAACCGACCTGGAATACGCTGTTTTGGATTATCCTGTTGTTTACGGCGGTGAGCGCCATCGCCAAGAGTTTTACGCAGGAGCGGGCGGGGCGGCTACTGTACTATTATACGTTGGCGAGTGCGGAGGGAATCATTCTTTCTAAAATGCTCTACAACGCGCTGTTGATGACGGGATTGGCGCTGGTGGGTCTGGGGTTTTATGCTTTTGTGATGGGCAATCCGGTGGGCGACTGGCCCATGTATTTGCTGAGTGTGGCCCTGGGTGCATTGGGATTTTCCGGAACGCTGACGATGGTAGCGGGCATCGCTTCGAAGGCTGAAAACGCCCCAACTCTGATGGCCGTGCTAAGTTTTCCGGTGATTTTGCCCATGTTGCTGATGCTGTTGAAGGTGTCAAAAAACGCGATGGACGGCCTCGACCGGGGCGAAAGTTTGAACGAAATTCTGACCCTGCTGGCGTTGAACGCCATCGTCTGGGTGTTGTCAGTCATTTTGTTTCCCTATTTGTGGCGCAGTTAAGTCAGTTCACAACCCAAATTTATCAACTGGTTCCAAAACAGATTTGAATTGTACCTGGCCAACGGCAAACTTTGAACATGATGAAGTGGTGGAAATATCTCTGCGTGGTCCTGTTGCTCTTCGTGAGCATTGGCGGTCTGTTGCTACCGGTACCCCGCCTCAATATTCTGAACGAAACTATTCGCAACGTGTATTTCCACGTGCCGGTTTGGTTTGGCATGATCGCCATGATGAGTTTATCCGGTTGGTACGCGATAAAGTATCTGCGCACCAACAACATGGACAACGATTTGCAATCCGTCGAATTTGCCAACACGGGTTTGGTGCTGGGATTGCTTGGCTACGTGACGGGGGCCATCTGGGGTAATTACGCCTGGGGTGATCCACTGCCCAGAGACCCGAAAATTCTCTCGGCGGCGGCGGGTATGCTGCTGTACCTGGCGTATTGGTTATTGCGGAGTTCGTTCCGGGATGATCTGCAACGCGCCCGAATCTCGGCCATTTACAACGTATTTGCCTTCGCTACCTTTATTCCGTTGGTGTTCGTGCTACCCCGCCTGACGGATTCGCTCCATCCCGGCAACGGGGGTAATCCGGCCTTTGGGCAGTACGACATGGATGACCGGATGCGGATGGTTTTTTACCCGGCCTGTGTCGGGATGATTTTGCTCGGCTATTGGATTTCCACCTTACGCATTCGCCTGCGTCGGGTGGTGACGAAAATTGAAGATTTACAGGAAAGTGAGCGGGT
This sequence comes from Cytophagaceae bacterium, assembly GCA_026785975.1. Lineage (GTDB taxonomy): Bacteria > Bacteroidota > Bacteroidia > Cytophagales > Spirosomataceae > JAJAZB01. The sequence continues at coordinate 1,595 of JAJAZB010000516.1, forward strand.
ATGAGAAAACCTACTTAATCTTTTTTCTCTTGTAAAAGGTTACAATTGCCGCAGTAAGAATAATCACTAGGATTATAATCCCAGGACCACCCAAGCCTACAAAAGCGAACATGGTTTAGAGAATCAAAGTGAGAACTACTCGCAAAGTATGAAAAAACTATTTTCCTTCCTCGTTTTTCTGCTCATTTCGGCGAACCTGATGGCCCAACAAACCGTTGGAACTGATGTAGAGATGGCCGATACGATGCGGTCAAACGGCAAAATTTACGTGGTCGTTGCCGTGTTTGCTGTCGTCATGGCGGGACTGATTTTGTACCTCATTACGCTCGATCGTAAGATCGGTCGGTTGGAAAAAGAACTACGAAAATGAAAAAAATTCACCTCTTCGGACTGGTCGTTATCGCGGTAGCGGTAATGATTATTATGAGTACTGCGGGCGATGCCAGCACCTACGTCGACTTCGGTACGGCTGAAAAAATGGCCCTGACCGGCGATGGTGACAAGGTACACGTGGTTGGTGCGCTCAAAAAAGACGCCGCCGGACAAATCGTTGGGATGATGCACAACCCGGCTATCGACGCCAATCGGTTTGAGTTTACGCTGGTCGACGACAAGGGCAAAGAAGTTCAGGTCGTTTCCAACAACCCCAAGCCGCAGGACATCGACAAGTCGGAAAAAGTCGTCATCATCGGACAGATGCAGGGCGATATTTTCAAGTGCGATAAAATCCTGCTCAAGTGCCCATCGAAGTACCAGGAAAAAGGGTTGGACGTGAAAGACGGGGCCAAAACGGCCGTTTTGTAACTTCTTTTTTAAGAGTTTAAGAGATTGTTTAGAATTTTGCAAAAGTGTGTGCCACCAGGTCCGACGTACCGTCTGACCAATCGGGGCAGTGGTCAGACGGTACGTCGGA
>JAJAZB010000517.1 GCA_026785975.1 Cytophagaceae bacterium
GCTGACCCAGTGGGTCAGCCGCCGCTGTTTTATGATTTTTTGCGATAACTCAAAACGAATACTTATTCTCCCCAATCGCGTGGTCGGCGATGCGGCGGCGGGCGTCTTTCAAATTGATCGGGTCAATTTTCGTGAACCGTTTCAGGCCCATCAGCATTCCGCGCAATTCGTCGCCTTCGGCAAAACTCGTGATGGCGGCGCGACCCGCGCTGTTGACCTTCTCAACGGCCTCGTGGAGGTAGATGAGTGCTGCGTCTTTTTGCAGCGAAACGGCTTCTTCTCCCCGCATGCCTATGAGTTTTTCGACTCGCAGCAACGTCGACTCGGCGACGTAGATTTCGATAAGCATGTCGGCGACATTCATGATAATTTCCTGCTCATTTTGCAGGTTCTGCATGAATTTCTGAACGGCGGCTCCGGCTGTCATCAAAACCGCTTTCTTGAGGTTGCGCAGCACTTTTTTCTCGGTAACAAACAGGCCCTCTTCCTCGTCCGAGGAGAAATCGGGGATGCTCATGATTTCTTTGGCCACGGCCATTGCGGGCTGCATGATGTTAAGTTCGCCTTTCAGGGCGCGTTTCAACAGCATATCGACCGACAGCAGGCGATTGATTTCGTTGGTGCCTTCAAAGATTCGGTTGATGCGGGCGTCGCGGTAGGCGCGTTCCATCGGCGCTTCGGCGGAGTAGCCCATACCGCCGTAAATCTGTACGCCTTCGTCGGCGGCGTAATCGAGTACCTCCGAGCCGTGTACTTTCAGCATGGCGCATTCGATGGCGAATTGCTCGACGCCCTTCAATTTGGCTTCGCCTTCGGGCATTCCCCCAGCGATGAGCGACTGGATGGCGTCGTCGATGTTCTGTCCGGCGCGGTAAGAGGCCGATTCAGTGGCAAAAACCTTTACCGCCATTTGAGCAAGTTTAAACTTGATAGCTCCAAAATTGGCGATGCTTGTGCCAAATTGCTTGCGCTCGTTGGCGTAGTTGACGGCGTGGTTGAAAATCATCCGCGACGCACCCACACCTGACACGGCCAATTTAATCCGACCAATGTTGAGGATGTTGACGGCGATTTTGAAACCACCTTCGCGCACCGAAAGCAGGTTTTCAACCGGCACCGGACAGTCATTGAAAAACACCTGACGGGTTGAGGAGCCTTTGATGCCCAACTTGTGCTCTTCGGCATTCATGGTGATGCCGCCGAAGTCTTTTTCCACGATAAAAGCCGAGAGGTTTTTATCCGTATCAATTTTGGCGAAAACGATGAAAATGTCGGCGAAGCCGCCGTTGGAAATCCACATTTTCTGCCCGTTGATGAGGTAGTGCGTACCCTCGGCATTCAGCACCGCCCGCGACTTGGCGGCGTTGGCATCGGAGCCGCTGTCTGGTTCGGTAAGGCAGTAGGCCGCTTTGTACTCGCCAGTAGCCAATTTGGGTAAGTACTTCACCTTTTGTTCTTCGGTGCCGTAGTATAAAATCGGCAGCGTACCAATGCCCGTGTGGGCCGACAAAGCAACGGCAAACGACCCCGCCGCGCCGATGTAATCGGCTACAATCATCGAGGTGTTGAAGTCCATGCCAAAGCCGCCGTATTGTTCGGGCACTGACGTGCCTAACAGGCCCAATTCGCCCGCCTTGTCCATCAGGCTTTCCATCAGGCTGGTGTCTTTGGCGGAATCGATTTCGTCGGAATGGGGGAAAATTTCCCGGTCCAAAAAGTCCTGGCACGTTTGAGCAATCATGCGTTGCTCCTCGGTAAACTCCTCAGGAATAAAGATTTGCGCGGCCTCGGTTTCCTTAATCAGAAACTCGCCGCCTTTGATGGAGGCTTGGTTTTCGGTAGCAATCATGGGTTCAAATTCAGTTGAAAGTAGCCTGTGACAACCTTTAATGTTGTAAAGTTCTGGATTAAAAAAATGGTATGCAAGCATACCATTTAGAAAATTTTAGGCAGAAACAGGTTGACAAAAAAAGTCCCCGACTGGAGTATAAAACCAGTCGGGGACTTTGGCAAATAGCGATTAGACAGAGTTACTTGTAGCGAAACTTGAAGTATAAAATAACGACCGGCAAGGCCAGCGTGACGCTGTTGGCCGCGATGACTGGCAATGATCGGGTGACGACTCCGTAAATGAGCCAAAGCACAACGCCAAAGGTGAAAAGTAGGAACATCGCCAGCGAAACGTCTTTGGCCGACTTCGTTTCGTAAATCTGAACCACTTGCGGCACAAAGGCCAGCGTCGTCAGAAATCCGGCACTGTATCCCAATGATTCCAACATGACAACTCGAATTAATTTTTGGGGAAAAGTACGGAATAGTACAAAATGAATCCAACTAAAAGTGCTTGATTGTACCTTTTGAACGCTAAAGTTCTTTATCAAGTACAATTTTGTAAAAACAGGGTGACGTAACTGCCCGGTCAATTCTTACGGGACGGTGAGCAAAATAAGTGCGGTCGCTCTAACGACTGATGTTTTGCACTTGGGCCGACAAGGTCAGTTACTGGTTTTTCACTACATCATCTCATTCTGCGTCACGAATTCCTGCGCCGCCACATCGTCCTTGCGCACGTAAGGCCGGATAATCAGGCGGGTGCCGCGTTCGTACGTAAAGAATCGGTACATCCAATTGCTGAACACAATCAGTTTGTTGCGGAAGCCAATGAGGTACGCAATGTGGACGAACAGCCACACCAACCAGGCAATCACGCCGCTGAGGTGAATATTGCCGGGTAAATCGGCCACGGCGCGGCTGCGGCCAACGATAGCGAGTGAACCTTTGTCGAAGTACTCAAACGGCTCGGGCGTGTGGTTGCGGAGGATGCGCCGAAGATTTTTGGCCAGGTGTTGCCCCTGCTGAATGGCCGGTTGCGCCACGCCAGGATGCCCTTTGGGGTACTTCTCGGTTTTCATAAACGCAATGTCGCCGATGGCGAAAAAGTCCTGGAAGCCCTGCACCTGATTGAACTCGTTCACCAGAATCCGGCCTCGTTCGGTGGCCTCAGCGGGAACGCCGTCAACTAAAGCACCCGTTACACCGGCGGCCCAAACCAGTGTTTGGGTGGCAATCTGCTCGCCGCCTTTAAACGTCACGACCTGACCGTCGTAGGATTCCACCATCGTTTTCAACTTGATGATGACGTTCAAATCCTCCAGGTAGCGTTGGGTTTTGGCGCTGGCTTCGGGCGACATCGATGGCAGTACCCGGTCCAGGCCCTCGACTAGGTAGATGTTCATTTTGTTGAAATCCAGCCCTGGGTAGTCGTTAGGCAGTATGTGTTTGCGCATTTCGGCCAGAGAACCCGCCAACTCAACCCCCGTCGGGCCAGCACCGACGATCACAAAGTTGAGTAAACTATGCCAGTCGTCAGGATTTTTGGTAATACTGGCTTGCTCGAAGGTTTGTAAAATCTGGCTGCGCAAATTGAGCGCATCCGGGATTTGCTTGAGCGGAAAGGAATATTTTTGAATCTGATCATTGCCGAAGTAGTTGGATTTTGTGCCGCTCGCCAGGACCAGATAATCGTACTGTAAATCGCCGATGAGCGTGGAAACCGTCTTGGCGACCGGGTCGATTTTAGTCACGCGCACCATCCGGAAATGGAAATCTTCGTATCCGTCGAACATCTTGCGGAAAGGCTCCGCGATGGCGTCGGGTTCCAGGCCAGCCGTGGCGACCTGGTACAGCAGGGGCCAGAAGCCATTGTAGTTCTGTTTGTCGAACAAAACCACCTGCACGTCGGCTCCACGCAGACTTTTGACCAGATTGACCCCACCAAAACCGCCACCGATGACGACGATCCTCGGTTTGGTGGTGTCGGGAATATTGAGCGATAGTTTGTCGAAAGAGACCATAGAAATTTTATTGCAACAAGCATTCCAAAGGAAGTTGAAAATTGAAAGTTGAAAATTTTAGCCCTGAGTTTTCAATTTTCAATTTTTTTCCGCGCCAGGAGCGCTACACCCGCCAGGCACACCGCAAACCACCCGAACGGCAGCCGCAAGTCGGCCAGGGAAAGCACCCCGAATACCAGTGTGGTCGCAAAACTGGCCACGCCCTGCAAAGCCTGATTGATACCGAAGATTTCGCCCCGATCCTCGTCGGTGGTTTTTTGGGCTAGCAAGCCCTCGATCAAGCCCTGAATGAGCGAAAGCGTCAGGCAGTCGATTGTCACGAGCACGTACAAGCCCAAAACCGACGTGCCTACCAACCCGTACCCGGCCAGCATCGGAGTACCGAGCAGCGCCAGCCAGAAAATAGCGCGACGCTGGTTGATGCGATCGGCAAAGTAGGTGTAAAAGACAAAGTTGATGACGATGCTCAAGAACCCGAAATACATGAAAAAATAAGAAATGGCGCGGGCATCCATGCGCATCTCGCCCAAACTGACGAAGGCGACAAAGTAAAAATAGTACCCGGTGCTCAGGGTTAGGGCCAGTTGCATGAGTACCAACTGGCGCAGCCCCGGATGCTGCTGGTCTTTGTCGAGAAGTCGGTGCCAGAGCCGCGTGACGTTGAGCGAATTGCGCAATTCGGACCGCAAGACATCGCGGCTGACGCCCGTGCGTTGGTCGTGGGTTTCGCGCAGGAGCAGGCTCAGGCCCACGTTGAGTGCCGACAAACTTACCGCCAACAGCGCGATGTACCGGGCTTGCTGACCGGCTGGCACCGCCAGCGCCGTGAGCAAAAGGCCCCCGACGGCAGGCCCGATCACGAACCCCAGCGAAACGATGGCCCCCTCGATACCGAGGTTTTTGAACAATTGATCTTTCGGGGAAATGTCGGTAATGGCCGAACGCACGGCGGCGTACATGCCATTGGTGAGGCCGTCACTCAGGCGGTTGGCGAGGTAAAACCCCGCCCGCACGGGCAGCAGCAGGCAATCGGCCAGGAAGGTACCCACCGCCGAAACGATCAGGATGGGCCGCCGCCCGTAGCCGTCGGAGAGTTTGCCCAACAGCGGGGCCGAAAACAGTTGAATGCCCAAAAACAAGGCCGTTCCCAGCGATAACCACAACTGCGGGTACGGTAAACCCTTGACAAAATCAGGCAGAATCGGCCCGATGGCCGACCCGACGATGACATCCAGTAAAATAATAGCGTAAATCAGGAGGAGTCGGCGGTCGCGCGGCATGAAATGAGTCGGTAGGACGTCAATCGGTCCGAAACTTTGGGGAACGGATTAACTTTTGCGGAGCCAAAATACGCAATCAGTCCGTGACTCGGTTTATACGTTAACCCAAGTTGCGAGATAGCAAAAAGCCTTCTTGTCCGGGCTGAGTATATTTAGAGTTACCACACCTCAAATCGCTCAAAGTATGAACCAGAAGGCTATCGCAATCTACTGTTTTTAGATGACTTTCTCCACACCGTAGGCTGGAAGCAAGACCCCCACACCCGCTTTTCCGATGCTCAAGTCTTGACTACGGCCCTGATGCCCGCCCTGTTTTTCTTCGGTGATCAAACCTCATCCATCAAATACATGACTGCCCATCAGGGATTTAAATGCCCGGACAAATCTCACCGGGTCGCCGGGCGATTCAATCGACATCTGCACCGGTTGCACCCCCAATTACTGGTCATCTTTCGGGCCGTGGGGCGAACCCTTAACTCAATGAATCGGGCCGCTGCCTGATGGATTCCTTTCCCGTAGCCGTTTACGATAACATTCGCATCCGGCGCAGTCGTATCCTGGAAGACGCCGGGCCATGTGGCCGACAACAACGCGGAGCTACTCACCGAGTTGCTGGCTGATTTACAGGGGTAATGCTTTGGTGACCGAGGCTATCTGACCAAATTATTTGCCGAGTTCTATCAACGCGGACTACACATTGTCACCAAACTCCGACGTAAGATGAAGAATATGCTCATACCTCTGTTTAATAAAGTGAAGTTCCGTAGGCGGGGCCTGATTGAGTCGGTCAATGATTTACTGACCTCGGTCTTTGATTTCGAGCATACCCGCCATCGGAGTGTGCTCAACGCTCAGAGCAATGTGCTGGCGGGCCTGATTGCGTACTGCTTTTACGATCACAAGCCCTCCATTGTTGTCCCAGTTGAAAAACGCCTTTATCCATAATTCACGTTAATAACTGTTCAACCAGTCCGCAGCATAAAGTGATGACGTTAATATTTTAGTAACTTTTTGTGAATCAGGTTTGAAGCTGACTTTAAAATCAAAAAGTACATATCACACGGTTGCGAAGCCATGTTTACTGGCAGAATACCGTTGATGGCGTACCTCAGGTCTGGCTTGGCCACTACGTTGCCAACCATGTCAATTATTTCCACCGTTCCGTCAAAAGGGAGGCTTTTCAATATATCCAATATAAAAGACTGTTGAAACGGAAGGGGATACACATTGATCGTACCGTCCGGTTTGGGTTCCTCAATGGCTAATACCAACTCAGCGAGGGTTTTTACCGTCAACGAGGCCGACGCGGGTGATGCGTTGCCTGCGGCATCGGCCCCAATTACGTACACTACATACGTTGTTGCCGCTGCCAGCCCCGTCAGGGTGTACGTCAGGTCGGCGGTAGCGATCTTAAGATTGCCATCAACAAATACGCGGTATTCCTTGACGCCCACATTATCGGTAGAGGCCGTCCAGGAAACCTTGATAC
>JAJAZB010000518.1 GCA_026785975.1 Cytophagaceae bacterium
CATCTATCCTGAAAATCCCTAAATCCCGGCCAATCCTGCTTCAGACAAATTCAGACAAACCCCGCCGGCGCGAACAGGTAAAGTTACAAAAAACCGGGCGAAGCGCCGAGGGGATTTTCAAAGATTTCCGGGGAAATAAGGTTGATTTTGGAAGGAAATAAATGTAGATTTCCCAAAAACACAGCATCGCCATGCACTTATTTTTCCGCCTCTGTCCACTGCTTTTACTTGCGTTCCTCGCTCAGAGTTGCGCCCATCGTCTCGGCGCGGGCCTCTTCGGTAACGATGTTACCTACCTGCACCGACCCGCCTACCGCGCTGGTGCGGCGGGGGCCTCGGCCACTTATCTCTCGGGCAACTTAAACGTGGGACGCGGCTTTTCTTCGCAGGGCGGCGACTTCAACGGCTCAGCCAACGTTGCTCTTCATCAGGCGCACACCTGGAAGCACGGTAGCATCGCGTACGGAGGCTTTGCCTACGCGGGCAAGTACTGGCTTGGCGATCAAGCCTTTGCCCGATTTGATAGCCTGCAACGACGGGAAGTCAATCCTTTTGCGGGCCGCTACGGGTACTACGGCTGGGGTCTGCGTACGGCAGCGAATTTTTCGGTTCCCTTGCATTCGGGTTTCGATTGGCGCATTGCTGGTTTGGATTTAGCCCTTAGTCGGGAATATGGCGCACTCACTACAGTACGCAGGCAACTGGCGGACTTCATCGCCATTGAACCAAATAATGGCAGGCTGTTCAGCGAAATCGTTGTGCGCGATCCGCTACTATTCACGTTCGGCTTGTCTTCGGAATTATGCTGGAAAAACCAGGACGACCAGTTCAGTTTCCGGTATTTTTGGGGACGTCCGGCGGGCGGTTATTCGCAATTCGACCGGGGCTTATTCATTGGCGGTGCCAACGTCAGCAATTGTACCCTGGCCTACCAGAATGAGCGTGAAGGATGGGCGGGCTTTGTTCAATTGGCCCAACCGTTTACCAAAACGACCATGCAAATCGGCGTTACCCGCCAACTCGGCCAGGTACGCCGTCGATTGGTGCCGCTTTAACTTTTCGCCTTCTCCACCCACCAGCGCTTCCCCTCCGGTTTCTCCTGCTCGATAAAATCCTCGATCTGGGCCACGATTTCGTCCACGGTCAGGTTGGTGTCGAAGCGGATGGGTTCTTTGAACCGCACGGAAAGTTGTGTATTACGTTTTTTGAGAAGAAGCCCTTTTTTGTCAAATCCGCGCCGGAAACCGTTGATCACCACTGGCACCACGATGGGATTGGAATGCTTGATGAGGTGCGCCGTGCCCTTACGGATGGGTGCGTACGGGCTGGTGGTGCCCTGCGGAAAACTCACCACCCAACCAAATTTGATGGCTTTGTCGACTTTTTCGCTGGCCGAAAGATCCACTTCGCGTTTGACATCCTGACCTTTGGCCCGCCAGGAGCGCTCGACCAGGATAGCGCCGCCCTGCGAAAGAATGCGGGGAATCAGCCCGCCTTTCATGGTTTCGGAAGCCGCCACGTAGTACACCCGTGCCTTGGGTGCCAGCAGGTAAAACGGATAATCGACGGAATTGCGAAAGCCCCATTTCACGCTGAAAAAAACGTGAAACATAGCAATGATATCCATGAAATAGGTCTGGTGATTGCTCAGAAACAAGACCCCGCGTTGCGGCAGATTTTCGAGGTGCTCGGTGCCTTCCACGTGCAGTTTGTTGGTGATATTGAGCCGCCCGTAGGTCAGTACGCCCAGCGTCGCCATCAGCACCCGTTTCACAAAAAGCAGGTTGCCGAACGGATCCCGCTCGAAGAAGCCGTACACGTCGAGCATGGTGAGAAACTTACGCAGAAGGGATTTCATCGGGTCAGGATTGCGGAGAAAACCAGCTTTTTCACGGCCAAAGATAGACGTTTGGGGCTGGGTTGAAAACCGGCAACGGGTTTAGCAAGTTAAAAGAGAGAATAGTGGATAGAGGATAGTGGAGAGATGATAGATAAATTTAACTCTATCCTTTGTCCTCTATCCACTATTCTCTCTTTTAAATTCGCACTCATGAAAATCGTTTTGATGACCGGCGGCACGGGGTTGATTGGCACTCGCCTAACCGAACTTTTACAGGAAAAAGGCTACTCGGTGGCGTACCTGACGCGGGGCACCGAGAAGAAGATTCCCGCTGGCGTGAAAACCTACCGCTGGGACGTGGCCAAAAATCAGATCGACGATACCGCCCTGCGCGAGGCCGACTACCTGGTTCACCTGGCGGGTGCAGGCATCGCCGATGCCCGTTGGACGGACGAACGCAAGCAGGAAATCATCGACAGCCGCACCAAAACCATTGGCCTGATTGCCAATCGGTTGGCGGTTTTGCCGCACAAAATAGAGTCGTTTGTGTCGGCTTCAGCCATTGGGTATTACGGGGCGGATACCGGTTCGGAATGGATTTCAGAGCAGTACACGCCCGGCACTGATTTTCTCGCCGACGTGTGCGTAGCCTGGGAAGCCGCCGCCGATCGGGTGGCCGCGTTGGGTATCCGTACCGTCAAAATGCGGACGGGTATCGTGCTCAGCGACAAGGGGGGCGCACTGCCCAAACTGACCGCGCCGATGAAGTTTGGACTGGGTGCGCCGCTGGCCTCGGGCAAGCAGTACCAAAGCTGGATCCACCTCGACGACATGGCCCGGATGTACCTCGAAGCCCTCGAAAATCCGGCCTGGAGTGGAGCCTACAACGGCGTAGCGCCGCACCCGGTCACCAACGAAGTATTGACCAAAGCCGCCGCCGACGTGTTGAAAAAACCGCTTTGGTTGCCCCACGTCCCGGAATTTTCATTGAAACTGGCTTTTGGTGAAATGGCCATCGTCGTCACGGGCGGCAATTACATTCTCAACCAGCGCGTTCGACTGGAAACGGATTTTACCTATGAATTTCCTTATTTGAAACCCGCTTTGGAAGACATTTATCAGTGAGCAGTTATCAGTGACCAGTGATTTTTGAACTGATAATTCATGTACTCAGGCAAGCGGAGATCCGTCATTGCGAGGAGTGAGGTACGAACGACGAAGCAATCTGCCGCCGTAGACTATTCCGGAAAAGTTGGTATACCAAGAATTCTGGCCCGCTCCGACAGATTGCTTCACTACGTTCGCAATGACGGGCGAACGCGTTTTTGCTTAACATTTAGCTAATCACTGGTCACTGAAAATTCGCATCTTCGCATCTTCACCTCGTTGACAATGGAAAACACTCCGCAAAAAAAAGTTTGGCTCGTAACGGGCTGCTCAACGGGCTTTGGTCAGGAAATTGCCCGCGCCGTACTCGAACGGGGCGATTTTCTGGTGGCCACTGCCCGCCGCCTCGACCACCTCACCGACCTGACGACGCAGTTTGAAGGCCAACTGCTTTCGCTTCAACTCGACATCACCGACACCGAGAACGTCAGCCGGGTCGTCGCTGCCGCAGTGCGGCAATTCGGGCGTATCGACGTGCTGGTCAACAACGCCGGCTACGGCCTGACGGGCGCAGTTGAAGAAGCCACCGACGATGAAACCCGCGACCAATTCGACACCAACGTGTTTGGCACCCTCCGCCTGACGCGGGAAGTTTTACCCCAAATGCGCCAGCAAGGGAAGGGGTTCATCATCGTGCTATCGTCCATTGCCGGGTTGGTTTCAGCGCCGGGTATGGGACTTTACAACGGCACTAAATTCGCGTTGGAAGGAATTTTCGAGGCTTTGTCGCACGAGGTAGGGCCGCTGGGCATTCGCGTGACGATTGTCGAGCCGGGGGCGTTCCGCACCAAATTTGCCGGTTCGTCCATGAAATTGACTAAATCGTCCTTGCCCGACTACGAAGGCACCGTGGGCAAAACCAAACGTTTTTTTGAAGGGTTGACGGGTACCCAGCCGGGCGATCCGGCCAAAGGCGCCCAAGCCATCGTTGCCCTCGCCGACCACGACGAGCCACCCCTGCGCCTGATGTTGGGAAAGGCAGCGCTGAAACGAGTGCGGGACAAACTCGACGTTTGGCAAAAAATGCTCGATCGCTGGGAACCGGTCAGCAACTCAGTTGACTACGAATCTGAAGCCTGACCGCATGTTTTCTCCTGAACAAACCCAGTTGCTCGACGCCTACACATTTGCCCACTTGCGGGTGGAACGCCCGCAAGCGCACGTGCTGAAACTGACGCTCGCTCGGCCCGAGAAAAAAAACGCCCTCAACGACGTGTTGCTGCGTGAACTGGCGTTTGCCCTGACGCACGCCCAGCAAAATCCCGACGTGTGGCTGGTAGTTTTGGCGGCAGTCGGCGACGTGTTTTGCGCAGGGATGGATTTGAAAACCCTGGCCAGCGGACAACCCAGCGAAACGATTTCGACCGTACCCAAACCGACCGTACCCATCCGCTTGGGTGAACTGATGAACCAACTCACGAAGCCCTCCATTGCCCAAGTGCAGGGTTCGGTGTACGCCGGGGGCTTTTTGCTGGTGGCGGGGTGTACCTGGGTTGTGGCGGTGGAAGGCGCACTTTTTGGCTTGCCCGAAGTAAAACGCGGCCTGTTTCCGTTTCAGGTCATGGACAGTTTGTTGCGCCTGGGCGTGGCACCGCGCCGGGTACTCGACTGGTGTTTGCGCGGGAAAACGCTTTCGGCGCCGGAGGCCATGGAACTGGGGCTGGTGTCGGAAATTTCTGACACTGCATCCCCCGACGCGACGGTGCAACGACTACTCGACGAACTTCTCCAACTTTCCCCGACGGCCTTGCAGTTTGGATTGGCAGCGTACCAACGTTTGCCGGGTATTTTACCGGAGGAGCGTCAGACGTTTTTATTCGACCAATTTCAACGTATCCAACAAACCGTTGATGCCCGCGAAGGATTGGCGGCTTTTGCCGAAGGCCGACCTCC
>JAJAZB010000519.1 GCA_026785975.1 Cytophagaceae bacterium
GCCTCCAGCAGGTGGGTGGCGAAACTGTGCCGTAGCGTGAGGATGCCGCCGCGTTTTTTAATTCCGGCAGCGTGAACGGTCTGGCTGTAAACGAGCTGAATGGAGCGGTTAGCGATGGGTTACGGCCGGCTGGTGCGGGAGTCTTCAGCGTTTTCAAACAGGAATGTTTTCGGATTATACTGGATGAGGTATTCGTCAAGAAAGGCGCGTAATTTTTCGGAGAGCATTACAACCCGGTCTTTTTTACCTTTTCCAGCCCTAACGTTAATAAGTTGGCGGTTTCGGTCGATGTCCACCAGCCGAAGGTGGGCTACTTCATCAAGGCGTAGGCCCGTCGCGTAGACGACCCGAAACAGCGTCCGGTATTTTAGGCTGGTCGTGGCTTTAAAAATAGCCTTTACTTCGGCAATACTATAAACATTGGGTAGTTTGGTGGGGGTGCGGGCGAGTTGGATGTCGTAAAATTCCTTCTCGCGTTGCAGGACTTTCTCCTGGTAAAACTTGTAGGCGTTGATGTGGACGTTGATTGTGGAGCCACTCAATTTCCTCTTGTCGATCAAAAACAGCAGGTATTTCTGGTATTGGGGCTTGGTGAGTTGGTCGAGGGGCTTGGGGTCGGTGTAGCGAATGAGGGCGATGATGGCCTGTTTATAATTTTTAAGGGTTTTAAAGCTGTAGTTCTGCACCCGTAATGATTCCGAAAGGGCGATAATGACCGGATGCGCATCGTATTCAGTGAGCGGTGGGGCGTACCGGAACGGTTTTCGGGCGGGTTGCGTGTTGCCTGGCGATACGGATGGATTGGTAGCCTGCTCGACTTCGGCATGGGTGGCGTTGGGTTTATAAAGCCGGACGAGCGCTTCGTCGAAGCGGCAGTAGGCTTTGCCGAAGAGTTGGCCTACTTGCACAACGGCCTCGCGGGTGTTGGGAATAAGCCAACAACGGCGTGAATAACTCCACCGCCTGCCCGGAACGGCCCGGATGAGGTCGTTGCCGACGGAGTCTTCGGGAAAGGAAACCGCCAGTTGGGTAGGGTCTGCGTCGTCAATGCGAATGTTGAGCATTTCTGAATTTTCCCCAATAACACAATTACATTGCTCATCTGCAAAACCAAAATCCTCCAGTTCAAAAACTACACCTTCCTTCCAACTTTTTCACCTCAAAAAGCGTCTTTATTCGTAAATTGACGGTTCAGATTACGGAATCATTCACTTTTCAGCGGTATGTCCCTGCTTCTTCGATGCGTCTTGCTGGGGTTATTGATTGGGGCGTTTTCCGCCCCGGCACTGGCTACGCACATCATTGGCGGTCAGTTGGAAATGCGGCCCGTAGGTGACAAACCCGGCCATTTTAAAGTGACCGTGGTGTACTATTTCAATGATTTTGCGGGCATCGAAAACTACAACGAAGCCGCACTGGCCATCTATCGCAAACGCGACAATGCGCAGATGGCCACCTTCAAAGCCGTGGATACCGGCACCCGAGGCGCCCTGGTTTTTACCAATGAAGTCTGCGCCCGATTGCGCAATCTGAAGGTGAGTGTGGCCCGGTACGAGGGTGAAATCCAACTAAATCCCGCCAACTTCAACGATCCGCAGGGGTATTATTTGCAGCAACCTTCGTGTTGCCGCAACGACGGAATCCTGAATGTGCGCACCACCAGCGTAACGGGCTTCAATGCCTCGGCGTTGAGTTATGTTTTTTATCTGGAATTTCCCCCCTTGCTGCGCAATGGGCGCGCTTTCGTTAATACCTCTCCCCGGTTTCGCACCATCAACGGCGAGTACATCTGCCGGGGCGAACCGTTTACGTATCAATTCGGGGCCGACGATGCGGATGGTGATGAACTCCGTTATTCGCTCGTTACCCCGTTGCAATCGGGCACCCCGCCCCTGACTTCCCCCGGTCCGTACACGCAAATTACCTGGGTGTCGGGCTTTGGTGTCGACCGGGCCATCGCGGGTAGCCCCGCGCTTCAGATCAATCCGAAGACGGGCGAATTGTCGGTTACGGCCACACAATTGGGTCTTTTTGCTTTTGCCGTAAACGTGGAAGAGTTTAGAAATGGACAAAAAATCGGTGAAGTCCGGCGCGATTTTCAGTTTCTGGTTGCCGATTGCCCAAACGTGGCCCCACCCGAGCCGGTCATCCAGATTCAGAATCAAGCACCCGGCTCGACCGAAGCCCGTCTGTGTCCGGGGAGTTCGTTCGAATTGCGGGCACCGGTCAACCCAACCTGGCACTATCAATGGCGGCGCGACGGCATCAATTTGTCCAACGCCACGACGTTCAGCCTGACGATTCGCAATCCGGGCGTGTACACTGTCATCGCTTCGCTCAAAACCGAGTGCAGCCGCGCCGTCGGCTCGCGAAGTGTGACGATCAACCCCGTGACGGTCAGCACCCGACTCAGCATCGAAGGTCCCCGGCAACTCTGCGCCAGCGGCGGCACTGTGACGCTCAAAGCCCCCACGACAACGACCATCGGCACCGATCTGGCGTACGTCTGGCACCGGGACGGACTGCTGATTTCCGGGCAAACCAGCGCCACACTCGCCGTCGCCCAACCGGGCCGCTACTGGGCTTCGGTCACCGAACTCACCCTCAACTGTACCTCCATCACCGATACCGTCAGCGTGGGTCGTGTTGCCGCTGTACCCGTCGTCCTCACGCCGCCAATCAAGTCGGTTATTTGCCCCAGCGACTCCGTACAACTTCGGGCCAGCGGGGGTGTGCGTTACGTTTGGCAACGCGACGGGCAGGTACTCCCTTCGGATAGCACTGAAGGGTTTACGACAAAAAACGCGGGCAATTACACCGTTACCGCCCTGGATTCAGCCGGATGCCAGGCAACATCAGCGCCGTTTCAGTTGACAACGGTCAATCAGGTGGCCCTGGCGTTCGACTCGTTGCCGCCCGTTTGCGGTCTGATCGGGCCAGCCGTTGTACTCAGCGCGAGTCCGGCGGGGGGTGTTTTTGCCGGAAAAGGAGTTTCCGGTAATCAGTTTAATCCCAAACTTGCGGGGCCGGGTCAGCACAAACTGACGTATTCGATTCGGGTAGCGCCCGAGTGCCCTATCGACGTAGTCGCGCAAGTTGTGCTAGTCACTACCGCTCCGGGCATCGAGTTGCCGACCGAAATCAGCACCTGGACTGGCAATACCCTGACCTTGAAGCCCATACTGACAGGCGCGATCGTACAGTTTGAGTGGACACCCGCCGCGCTACTGACCAATGCCTCTGTCCTCAGCCCGCAAACGGTGCCGTTGGAAGCGGATGTTCGGTATACGTTGCAGGTCGGGAACGCGGCGGGCTGCCGAACGGAGGCCAGCATAAAAATTCGTGTAGCGGCGCGTATCTGGGTGCCCGACGTGTTTACGCCCAACGGCGATGGGATCAATGAGGTGTGGGAATTGAAAGGCATTGATGCCTATCCAAACGCCGAAGTGACCATTTACAATCGTTGGGGACAGGTTGTTTTTCGGGACAACGCGGGGTATACTCGTCCGTTCAACGGTACGCTGGCGGGTCAGGAATTGCCGCCGGGAGCTTACGCCTACACGTTGCGACCCGCCCCCGACCGACCCTTACTGCGCGGCGTGGTGACGCTGGCGCGATGAAATAGGTTTATAGCCCAATTGGCAAAAGCCTGGTGGACGTGCCCATAATTGAATTTGTCGCTGGCAGAATGTGAGTGACTACAGCGTAACCTGACGGATGGATTTGAGAAGGTAGAGTTTAAGTTTAGCGAATAGTTAAAACATTGATATCGAAACGGCCATTAGAAATCTCAACTACTTTTCCTGATTTTTTATCTTTTGCCTTGAATTCAAAAGTGCCTGAAAGAAGGCCAGTGACCGTATCAGATTTTGTAATCGTAAGCGTTCCGTACGAGGTGGTATTAGTTACATAATAATTTCCGTCAGCCGAGGAAAACATCCCATAATCTTTAGGATTAAATACGAATGGTCTCACATTAGTTTCTTGATTCAACTTGTACTGTCCAATCTCATAATTATTACAGTGGAGATCGATCATTTCTCCATTTAATTTATAGGTGCTTAAATGTACACCAACCGAACGCCGATTAGAATTATCATAAATGGCTTTAAACCCGCCCTCAATCGGTTTAGCGCCCATAAACCCCGGCCCACCGTTGGGAATCCAGGCTTTTCCATTCACTTTACAGCCAAAGGCATTAGCCCCTTCCTGGGTCTCGGGCGGCAAGCCATCATCTTTTTTGCAGGTAGAGAGCAGTAAAATAGTGGCGATACCCAGCAGCCCCGAAAGGCGCAAACCTGGTTTTTTCATGGCGGGAACGATTTAAAAAAATGCGTATACGGACCCGTTTAAATGTATCGGAACTACACCTTCTTCCAAAACATCAACTTCCGCAGTCCGCGCTTTTCTTTTTTCTCGTACCAGCACGCATCCGGCCCCGCCGGGCGGCGGCGGAAGATGGGAATATGTGCCCCGAAGTACGCATCGTACCCCTTCGGATTGCCGATGTTGAGAAATCCAGACAGGTGATCGGTGCCAATGAAGATTGGCCCCGCCCGCAACGCCAGGCCAATCGTCATAGCGCGGTAATCATCGAAGAACACAACGGGCAGCGAGGCTTCGAGCCACTTGCGCTCGTAGCGCGGGGTGATGGCGAGCACGTTGGGGGCCGTCATGCCGATGGTGCGGGTACTGCCCAGGCGTTGCATCAACAAGGCATTGACGTACATATTTTCCTGAACTTTGTAATCCAGACTCACCTGCAAGGCCGTGGGCAGCGCCGACCGGAACGACGTTTGCCGATCACTGTCGGTCACGCCGAGGGTCGTGTTGACGGCCGCCAGGAAATCATCGCTCCCCCCAATTTTATCGAACGCATTGTCGTCGATCAGGCGGTTGGTGCGGCTTACGTCGTAGGCACTCACGTAGGCCGGATTGCGATACCGCACCGCGCCCACGTCGAGCAGCGACACGCTCAGGCGAAACTGGTATTTATTCTGGCCCGGGTCGAAGCGCCGGACGCCTTTTTCGCGGTAATCGTACTTACCAATATCGGGGCGATATTCATAAACGATCCCCAAATCCACTCCCCACCCTCCCCCGGCCGACTGCCGGCCGAGCAGAAACTGCGGCGTGGGGGCAGCGTTCAGAAACGCATCTTCGTCGGTGTGTCCGTACCGGACGTCTACGTTTTCGATGAGTACATTAGCCTTGCCCCGCGTGGTCGGATCAGACACAAATTTATATGCCAGGTTATCCGCAATCATGTGCGCCGAATACAGGCCCACCAGGCGTTTTAGGGTTACGCCTGCTTTGATAAAATCAACGTCACTATTGACCAGCACGGCCCCGAACGTTCCGCCAAATTCGGCGTAACCGTTGAGATTCAGCGCGAAACCAGTGCCAAAATCCTCCGGCTCGATGCGGGTTGTTTCGGCGGTTCCGTAGCGAATAAGCCGCGCCACCGACTCGCTGACGTGGGTCAATGTTCCGCCCAGGCGCAGGCGCGAAGTCAACGCCACGCCGAAACGGTCGTTGATGGTGTACAGCACCGACGGGCCGCGCAGGTCGGCCCCCAGGGTGATTCGCTTGTCGCGGCCATTGAGTTTTTCAATCAGGTATTCATCCCGAAACAGGATCAGCCCCCGGTCGCTGCGGTAGCGATCCGGGACCGTGTTGGTAAACATCCCGTTGACCGAATACGGCGCACCCCAGGCCAGGTAGTTGTTGGTCAGGAAGTTATCGTACGTAGCCAGGTTAACAAATACCTTGTGGCGCGAGTCGGCCACGTGAGCGGGGTTGAGGTACAGCCCGTTGGTTCCGGCGTAATTGCTGCTCCCAATGCCCAGCAGGTACTGCGCTACGGCCCGCGACGAAATCAGAAAGAATAAAATAAACGAAACAAAATTTTTCATCAGAATCAGGTGTCCGTGTCCGCGCACGTCCTTCGATATACGATTACCCAGGGTTACATATTGTTTCAGGGAATACGCTCAATGGCAAAAGTGCAAAAAATTGGCCCGAAGTTAAGAGTTCCGATTTTGGATTGTAAAGCCTGGCAATAAAATGCTTCGATAGCTCGCGCCGGGAATAAGTTGAACTTACAGAAGAAACAGGTCACGATAATTTAATAACCTGGATTGGGGAAAATTCTTCACTCCCACGCCGGAAAACAATAAATTTGTGGCCAATTCCACCTAATGATTCATAAAATTCTGAAAAAGAGTACAAACGCTTACTTCCCATAAAATGAAAAAAATTGCAGTATTTACTTCGGGTGGCGATGCCCCCGGCATGAACGCCTGCATTCGGGCGGTCGTGCGCGGGGCCTTGTACCACGGAGTGGAAGTTTACGGCATTCGCCGGGGTTATTCGGGTATGATCGAGGGCGGTGACACTATTTTTCGGATGGGTTCACGGGACGTAAGCAACATTATTCAACGCGGCGGAACCGTCCTGAAATCGGCCCGTAGCAAGGCGTTTATGACCGTCGAAGGCCGCAAACAAGCGTATGAAAACCTCGTTGGAGCGGGCATCGAAGGGCTGGTCGCGATTGGTGGAAACGGAACGTTTACCGGAGCGGAAATTTTTTTCAACGAGTATAAAATACCAACCGTGGGGGCACCGGGCACCATCGACAACGACCTCTACGGCACGGACTACACCATTGGCTACGATACGGCGGTGAACACGGCGCTCGATGCCATCGACAAAATCCGCGATACCGCCGACTCCCACGACCGGGTATTTTTCATCGAAGTGATGGGGCGCGACTCGGGGTATATCGCCATCCAGAGCGGTATCGCGGGTGGGGCCGAAGCCGTGATGGTTCCCGAGAGCCTCACGCCGGTTTCGGAGGTCGTCAAAGTGCTGAAATCGGGGTTTGCCAAAAAGAAAAACTCCTCGATTGTCATCGTGGCCGAGGGCGAAAAAGAAGGCCGCGCCACGGAGGTGGCCGAGAAAATCCAGAAGCAAATCGGCATCGATATCGACATTCGGGTCACCACGCTTGGGCACGTGCAACGCGGGGGTGCTCCCACCGCGTACGACCGAATCCTGGCCAGCCGACTGGGCCTGGGCGCGGTGGAGGGCCTGTTGCGGGGACAGAAAAACGTCATGGTCGGGGTGGTCAATAACCGACTGATTTACACCCCGTTCCACGAATCCATCACCAAAGAAAAACCCATTTCCGACGATATGCTGAGGATGGTACACATACTTTCCTGAGTTAATGCTGAAGGCTGAATGGAAAGACAAAATTTCTGTATTCACTGTTTCTCCCGTTCACTTATTAAGCATTCATAATTCAGCATTCAGCATTTATTTCAACGTTGGCACGTAATTTTTAGCACTTCTGGCTCAACTAACCTCATCAAAACCATGAGCCAGAAAAGCCCTTCCCAACCGGGATCTAATCCGAATCAGAATCACCACAAAGACACGGGCGGCGATAAGCCGAATATGCAAAAGGTGATGCAGAACGAAGACAAAAGCAAGCAAGGCCCCGAAGACGACCACGATAACGAAGGAAAAACGCTTGATCAACTCCGCGACGAACGCGGTGGTCAAGGTCGCTCGGGTCATAGCAGTTCGCGGAGTGGCAGTGATTCGGGATCGGGAAATTAATCAGCGTCAATCTGAGTAGCGAAGCCAGTCCGTTCGATTCAAAAATCGAACGGACTGGCTTCGCTTTTATTTAGCAATATCCCAAAACCCGGTACGTAAAGTATCCTACCCACTCGTGTACCAACCGATTGAAGCGTTCGAGGGCTTCCTCGCTCGGCCAGAACTGACCCGGCGCTATCCCGGTGGGGCCTGATCGGAAATCGACCGGGTAGGGCGTCACCGTCAATCCCGCATGGCGGAAACAAGCCGTTGCCCGCTTCATGTGCAGGGCCGAGGTCACGAGCAGGAGCCGCTGTTGGGGTTGTTTTCGTAACAGTTCGGCGGTGTACCGGGCATTTTCGTAGGTGTTGCGCGAACGTCCCTCGCGACGAATCGCCGACGAGTCGACGCCACAGGCTTTCAGGAAATCGGCCGCAATTTGTCCTTCATCCGGGAAAATACCTTCCGAAATTTTAGCCTCGCCCCCACTGATTAAAATCCGTTTTATCCTTCCTTTTTTGTACAGCAACAAGGGTTGCAAAAGTCGGTCGGACGATGGCCCAAACGAATAATCTTCCCGACTTCGCGACCCTTCGCTCAGAATACCGCCTGTGAGAATGATGGCCACGTCGTACGGTTTCCCGGTAAGTTCAACGGGGTCGTCTTCCCAGCCGCGTAGCAGGCGGCTCACCAGAAAATCAGTTGAACCCAGGTACAGGATTGCCATCGCCACGAGTACCGCCCGCCGCCGGTAGCGCCGCGAAAACACCGCCCAAATCAGCGCATAAAAGACCCAACTCAAGGGCGAAACCAGCCCGTAGAGTAATTTTGACAGCACGAAAAACATAGAAAGTGCGATTTCTGCGGTGAAAACCGTTATTGGAATTAAATTTGTTGGGTGCTAACTGCCTGACCGCGTCGATTCAAGACGTGTCGACCGCTTACCAACCCACAATGCTTTTCAAAGAAATGGTCATCCGCGTGAAAAAACTATTGATTGCTCTTCTTTTTGGCCTGGCGTTTCAAGCCACCGCCCAGACTTCCGGGTATCGCATCGAGGCCAATATAAAAGGTATTCGCGACAGCACCTGTTTTCTGGCGCATTACCTCGACAAACAACACAGCATTAAGGATACGGCTAAAGTGGATGCCAACGGCAATATTCTGTTTGAAGGCACCACGGCGTTGCCCCAGGGCCTTTACGTGATTTCGATTGGCCGCTGGCGTTACTTCGACGTGCTCGTTGCCGACGATCAGCAATTTGCGCTGCGCACCGACACGACCAACTTTATCACCAACATGAAGGTAGAGGGTTCGCGCGAAAACAGCCTGTTTTACGGCTTCAATCAGGCGATGCAAAAGCGTTTTGAAGAAATCCGGGTGCTTCAAATGGAGCAAAAACTAAAGGGCGAAAGCCTGGCACCGGTTAAAATCAGGAATATCCAAAAGGAAATGGGCGACTACCGCAATCAGTTTATCAACGACAACGCGGGCAGTTTTACGGCCAAACTGCTCAAAGCGTCGAGCGAGCCTGATATTCCGCCCGCGCCCAAATTGCCCACCGGACGCGTGGATTCGCTTTTCGCGTACCGATATTACAAAGCCCATTATTTTGATAACCTCGACCTCGCCGACGAGCGGATGCTGCGCACGCCCCTGCTGGCCCCCAAACTGGAGCGCTACTTCAGCGATCTGGTGGTGCAATCGCCCGATTCGCTCAGTAAGGAAGCCGATTTTGTGATGAGCAAAGTGCCAAAATCCAACCCGGATCTGCGCAAATTTTACATTTACAAAATCACCTCGCCCTACGAAACCCCCACCATCTTGGGTACGGACGCTTTTTTCGTTCACATGGGCGAGAAATACTACGTTGGTGAGCCTCAACTCTGGGATGCCAGCACGGTCAAGCGTTTTCGCGAACGCATTGCGGTGCTGAAACCGCTCCTGCCTGGCCAGAAAATCCCGGATATGCCCCTAACCGATACCCTCGGGCGGGCGATTCCGCTACACGGGGTCAAAGCGGATTACACCGTTTTGTTCATTTATGATCCTGAGTGCGGCCATTGCCGGGAAGCGGCCCCGAAGGTTATGGAGTTTTACAAAAAGGTGAAGGGTCAGAATATCGCCGTTTACGCAGCCAACGTGAAGCGTGACCCCACGATTTGGAAGAAGTTTATCCGGGAATTCAAAACCCAGAATTTGATTAACGGCATGGATTCAAAAGGCCAGGTTGATTTTCTCAATGGCTTCGACGCCCAGTCAACGCCCGTTATTTACGTGCTCGACAAAGACAAGAAAATCATTGCCCGCCGCCTACCGGCCCCTGAATTGGAAAAGTTCTGGGAGTTTTTGCAACGCCAGAAAGCGGGTGACAAGCCGCAGGCCACCACGAAGCCAGCAGAAAAAAAGAAGGTAGCAGGTAGATAAATTTGAAAATGTGCTGATTTGAAAATTTTAAGAACTGATGTTACGCAAAGTGAAGCTGTCCGCCGCCGGAACTCGTGAATTCCGGGAAAGCCGCCCCATGAGCACCA
>JAJAZB010000520.1 GCA_026785975.1 Cytophagaceae bacterium
CCCAACCGCTTTGCCACACCTGGGGGCGGGCGGCCTACGCGGCGCGTGGCAGACGTTAACTGTTTATGGTTTCCCAAGAGCACCAGTCATTCGGTGGATTTCTTCGCCAACGTTTCGTCAAACAACTTTAAAATTCGCTTGTACTCATCCGTCCAGCTACTCGGCTCGGTGAAGGCGTGGTCTTCGACGGGGTAGGGAGCCAGTTCCCAGTTCTCTTTTTTCAACTCGATCAACCGCTGGGTCAGGCGTACCACGTCCTGAAAATGCACGTTAACGTCGACCATTCCGTGGCAAATCAGCAATTGTCCCGTTAGGCCCGCCGCGTGGTAAATCGGCGAACTGCGTCGGTAGGCCAGCGAATCCGTTTGGGGTTCGTTCAGAATCGCCGACGTGTAGGGGTGATTGTACGCCGCCCAGTCGGTAACGGGGCGCAACGCGGCTCCGGCGGCAAACACGCCGGGTTTGGTAAACAGGGCCATCAAGGTGATAAACCCACCGTACGAACCGCCATAAATTCCAATGCGTTTGGCGTCGATGCCTTGATTCTGCACGAGCCAATTAGCCCCATCCACGTTGTCGCTGAGGTCTTTACCACCCATGTGCCGGTAAATCCCCGTGCGCCAGTCGCGCCCGTAGCCCGCCGAAGCGCGGTAGTCCAGGTCGAGTACGGTGTAGCCCTTTTCAACCAGCAGGTTGTGAAACAGGTACTCCCGGAAGTACTGGCTCCACCACTTGTGGGCGTTCTGCAGGTACCCCGCTCCGTGAACAAACACCACCGCCGCGCCCGTCTTTTTTCCGGGTTCGGGCACGTACAGCCGGGCGTAAACGTCCGCCCCATCGCTGGCTTTGATGCGTACCAACTGGGGTTCGCGCCAGGGATAGGCTTTAAATTCCGGGGTCAACGATTGCGTCAACTGCGTCGCGATGCCACCAGGTTGGTTGGGCTGCACGAACAATTCCCAGGGCCGGTTGCTTACCGAATTCCGAATCAGGATTTGGGTTTCGTCGGGCGAAAGTGTGAAATCCGCGCCACCCGGCAGGTTGGTGAGTCGGGTACGCGCCCCGCCAGTTCCGGCCATTCGGTAGAAATTTTGCTCCCCCGGATGCACTTCGTTGGTCGTGAAATAAATCGTTTTGCGGTCGCGGGAAAGTTGGGCCTGCTGCACTTCAAACGTTCCGCTGGTCAATTGGTTTTTCTCGCCCGTGCGTACGTTCACGGCGTAGAGGTGTGAGTACCCGCTGGCCTCCGAGTGAAACACAACGGTTTCATTATCAGCGAGAAATCCTGTCCAGCCGCTCGAAAGCCAACCCGCAATGCCCGGTCCGCCAACCCAGGCTTCGTCGCGCTGCCGGTCGAGGGGCTTGAGCGAACGGGTGGCCGGATCGAGGGCCAGAATCCAGCGGTCTTTGTTGTCGAGCGACCGCGCGATGACTACCGCATTTTTGCCATCGGGTGACCAAACCGGCCCGTGGATGACGACGGAGCGGACTTTCTTCGCCGTATCCACGCGCTGATAATCCTTCACGTAATCGGGTTTGTCGGCGAGGCCCGGCAGATTTTTCGTTGAAACTTCCTGAATCGTATCCTTCGCGACGTCGTACACGAAAAACTGGTAACTACCCAGCGCGGCACCGACTTTGGTGCGGGCGGTCAGATCTTCCGTGAAACCCGTTTCGGTGACGTAGTTGGGCACAGCCGCGCTCTTGGCCCCACTCGCCGCCTTCAGCAACCGGAAGGTTACAAACCGTCCGTCGGGGCTGGCCTGTGGGTTTTCGAGGGTGCGCTCGTCGAGGTAAAATTCCTTCGGGCGGCGCGGGCGTTCGGCTTTGGTGTTGCGCTCCGTCGCCTCGCGTTTGGTTTTGCGTTCGCGCAATACGTCGAATAGCGCCAGTTGATCGGTTTTGAGCCAACGCTCCTGGTCGCCGGTTTTAGGTTCAGCCTTTTTTCCCGGTAAAAAATTTGTCAATTGCGCCACCTCGCCGGTTGCCAGCGTCATGCTGAAAAGGTTGCCGCTCCGTCGGAACGTCACCCGGGCCTCGTCTGCGTTGAAGGCCGGTGCCGTTTCCGGTTCGACGGTGTTGGTCAGTTGGCGTTGCCGGGCCGTTTTGAGGTCCATCAGAAACAAGTCGCCTTCCTGTTCGAAGAGTTTTTGAGTTCTATTCCGGTTGTACACGCCGGGTGAGGGAATCTGTAAACGCTCGGCGCGGGGTACTTTGCGGGGCGTGTGGTCGCTGAGAGTGAGGTGGTACAGCGAATCGGAAGGCATTTTTTCTACCGCCACACCCACCGCAGAAGGATTCCAGTTGAAATAAATGGTTCGGGAATCTTCGCCCCAGAATGCGCCCGACGGTGCCACGCCGATCCATTTCGGGTCGCGCATGATGGATTCAACCGTCAGCGACTGGGCGAGAGTGGAGCAAGCAACAAAGCAGAGAAGAAGGGAGAGAAGTCGTTTCATGCCTTAAAGTTGGCGGACAATTTTCAAAAAGCCGCAGGCAATGCCTTCTCAGAGAAGAACCCGTTCGATTGGGTAGAACCAAGCGGGTATGGCCCAGGATGTGGGTGTACGATTTTGGGAAACCCAGTATTGTGCGTAAGTTGTAGGCACAATCCAGTGTATCGGCCACCTTCATTTGGCAAGCGAAGCCGAATTGCGTCTATCCACCCAATTCGGCTCGATAGACGCAATAGACTTGCGGACTATTGGCGGATAGACACAACTTCACCCACCGGCCGGTTGCGTCTACCGGGATATTGCAACGCAATAGTAGGGGGGGATGCCACATAACAACCTACAAGTTCTCAACAGTCTGACAGAACACGACATTAGAATTGTAATTTTGACTTTCAACTTACAGACACATTGAGCACATACCACAAAATCATAAATGGCGACAGCCGGCAAATGCTTGAATTAAAAGATAATTCAATGCATCTTGCTATTACTTCGCCGCCATATTGGCAACTAAAAGACTATGGGACAGATAACCAAATTGGTTTTCACGACAGTTATGAAAGTTATATAAACAACCTAAATCTTGTTTGGAAAGAATGCTACCGAGTGCTGCATAATGGCTGCCGACTGTGTATAAACATAGGCGACCAGTTTGCACGTTCGGTTTACTACGGCAGATATAAAGTTATTCCTATCAGGGAAGAGATTATCAAATTCTGCGAGAACATTGGATTCGATTACATGGGTGCAGTAATTTGGCAAAAGGTAACCACTTCAAATACTACAGGCGGAGGAATACAAATGGGGTCTTATCCTTATCCTAGGAATGGCATACTGAAACTTGACTATGAGTTTATCCTCATTCTTAAAAAATTAGGCGAAGCGCCTAAACCCACAAAGGAACAAAAAGAAGCCTCTAAGATGACAGGCGAAGATTGGAACACATTTTTTGCCGGACATTGGAATTTTCCAGGTGCAAGACAAACTAACCATATTGCCATGTTTCCTGAGGAATTGCCACGGAGGTTAATTAAAATGTTTTCTTTTCATGGAGAAAATGTCCTTGACCCGTTTGGCGGCAGCGGAACAACTTCCCTTGCAGCAAAGAACTTAGAACGAAATTCCGCCTCTTTTGAAATCAACCCAGAATTTATCCCAATTCTAAGAGAAAAGATAGGCGCTTCACAACATGACATTGATGGCACTACGTATCAGTTTGTGGAAAGAGAACCGACCATAGTAAACTATGAGGAGCAGATTCAAGCATTACCATACATTTTCAATGACCCACACAAGCTTGACAAAATAATTGACGTTAAGAAACTTCAATTCGGGTCAAAAATAGATAAAGATAGCACAGGAAAAAGAGAAGAATTTTTTACTGTAAAAGAAGTAATTAGCCCAGAGTTTTTACGACTTAGTAACGACCTGACCATTAAATTACTTGGCATAAAAGAAGATGATAAAATCAATGGGAAAGCAACTGAGTATTTGCAAGAAAAAACAAAAGGTAAACGTGTTTTTCTAAAGTATGACACCTTAAAATACGATGCTAAAAACAATTTACTTTGCTATTTATACCTTGAGAACAAAACTTTCTTGAATGCGCATTTAATTAAAAATGGACTTGCGCAGGTAGATACCGACCTTGATTATAAACATAAAGCAAAATTCATAAACTTGTTAAACGCTGTAAATGACTGAAGATTTAGACGAACGACAAGAACAACCTGTTTATAAATATGCCAGACCTTTTGGAAAGAAAGAAAAGGTCTTAAATTACACGAGCAATGCTTATCAGCTAACCCGTCCTGATAAAGTGGGTGCCGTAATGGAGCTTGTTCGTGAGTGTCAGCCTAAAACTTTTAAAGAATGGCGAAACTTTTATTTTGAGAAGGCGCACACTAAATCCAAAAAGCAGCCTATTAAAGTAACTAAGGTGATTTTAGATGAACTTGGCGTTAGGCTCTATGAAAAAATCACGGAGGTAGTTATTCCTGAATGGACAGAAGCATTCAGCCAAATAACTTTAGAAGATTGCCATGACTACATTTACGAGGTTACGATTCCAAGAACTTATGATGGCTTCATTACAGAAAAATCCGTCATAAATGACACTTTGTTTAAGGCTTTTCCTAACGTAGTTTTTGAGGAATCGGATGCAGACTTAGACCATGCAGGTGATATTGATTATATCGGCAAGGTTGGAACAAAAGCATTTGGTATTCAAATTAAACCGATAACCGCCAATGCGAATTTTGGAAACTATAAGCCATCTGAAAGGATGCAGGCAAACTTTGAAACGTTTGAAGAAAAATACGGAGGACAAGTATTCATTATTTTTTCAACTAAAGTGAAGAATAAAAAGGAAATTCAAAATAAGGCAATTTTAGCGGACATGCAAGCTGAAATTGATAAACTAACTGCGGAACAATAGGCACGAACGCCCAACATGGTATTGCCAAAATGCGGGCTAACAAACATAGGCTGAACAGGAGTTTTTCAATTTGGCATTTAATCTTTATCCAGGCAGACGTTCCCTGATGCCCGCACTTCGGCAATACCTAAACCGTTGTGCATTATTTTATAGCATCATGCTATTAAAAGTCTGACGGATCGGTGTGCGCGTAGGCAACTTGGAATTGCTCATGAAACGCCCTGTTCCGGCTGTCCACATCAGGAGTCACTATTTCCTGTATCGCCCAACTTCCTTGCCATCGGTCAGGACAAAGCCCCCTCGCTATAGCTAATGGATAGCTGCGCGCTCAATGACGCGGCGGCAGGGGCTTTTTTAGTGTTGCCACGATCTTCTTCACAATCTTCTCCGAATCTAATTTTATTCCGCGAAGAATGCCCGCCGTGGGCAGTTCAAAACCGAGGAAATACAGGCCCCGGTAGTGCGGATCGTCCACCCAGAGCGCTTTGGGGTGGCCGCGCTCGTTGAGCAGGCCGTCCGGGTTTTCGATGAATTCTTCAATTTTCGACCGAAAGCCCGTGGCCGCGATCACGGCGTCGAAAGGCAGTTCGCGACCATCGGTGAAGGCAATGGTTTTTTCGTGAAAACGCGCCACCCCCGGCAGGATTTTTACGTTGCCCCGGCGAATCAACTCCACCGTGCCTACGTCGATGACGGGCACACGTCCTGTGGTGCGGAGTTGTTGGCTGGCGGCCATGGGCGGCGTGGTCAGGCCGTAGGCACTTAAATCGCCGATGGCCCGGCGCTGCGCCCAGCGGGCGAGGCGGTCGGTGATCCAATCAGGGAAGTGGCTCAGAAAAATGGCCGTGGGCTGCGCGGGGCGACCTTTAAATTCCTTCGCCATGATGTTGACGGGCTGGCGGACGCTGATCCACGGTTCGGCCCCGTGTTCGTGCAGGTCGATGGCCAGCTCAGCCCCGGTGTTGCCCATGCCAATGATGAGGACCTTTTTTCCGCGAAACGGCTCACCGTTCCGGTAATCCGCGCTGTGGATGATGAGGCCGGTAAATTCCTCTTCGCCCGGCCAATGCGGGCGGTGCGGCACGCGGTTATAGCCCGTGCAGACGACTACGTTTTGAGAACGGAAGGCGTTAGTTTTTGTCTGCGTTTCCCAGGAATCATCCACCCGTTTTACTAAAACGACCTCCTGCCCGAAGCGCGGCTCGATGTCCATTTGCCGGGCGTAATCCTGCCAGTACTGGATCGCCTGCTCCCGCGAGAGGTAGCGCGGGTATGTGCCGGGGATCGGAAAGTGCGGCAACCCGGAATGCTCGCGTACCGTGTGCAGATGCAGGCGGTCGTAGTGCCCGCGCCAAGCGGACGTGAGGCAGTCGCTTTTTTCGAGCAGCACAAACTCTTGCCCCAGTTTGCGCAGTCGCCCCGCTACGGCCAGGCCCGCCGGGCCAGCGCCGACGATGACGGTGGACGTTTGGTGAATTTTCATGCCCACGAAAGTAAGCGTTGAAAGTTGAAAGTTGAAAATTTTATACTGTGAGCAGTTTTAGGGCTTGATTTGGTAAAATAACAAAAAGGTCGTAGTGTTGAAATCCCCATTTCTTCACCCACGACCCATGAGTCTCGAAACGATCCTCAGGCCAATATTGGCCAAACTTTCTAACGTCAACAA
>JAJAZB010000521.1 GCA_026785975.1 Cytophagaceae bacterium
ATTTACGCCCGTACATTCTCTACGGCGATGGTATTCAGGTGATTCCGGGCGGGCTTACGCGGGTAGCTTTGCGCAAGGGTTCGCTGGTGGTCAACTCCTCGCAGGGCGGCGGGAGCAAGGATACCTGGGTGTTGTGGTAGGTGTAGGGATTTAATTGAAGGTCAGTAAAAAACTAAAAAGTAGGAGGAGTTACCAAAAGTTGGATGTTGTTTACGTAAAACCTCAAAAAGCCATGCAAAATATACAAACTGAGGTTGTTGAAGTTGATGATAATGCCATTGGCATTACAATTAACCAAACCTATAATGATCGAATGAGTTCCGAAGAACTCTATGAATACACACGAGGCATCTGGGTTATAGGCGAACGCCGATATGCGGCAGAGATTGCTCTCGCCCTTTATCACGGTATAGTCAAAGAAGTTTATGAGATAAAAACGTGGCATCCAGCAGGAACAACTGAATATCAGCATCGAAAATTTGATCCTGTAGTTTTGAAGAAAAGATTTGAATTTGTTGGCAAGGTTGCGATTGATCTCCGTGAAAAATATGTAGGTAAGCGAATCAAATATCTTGGGGAAATATTTAAAAGCACACAAAATCCTATCCGTTATTTCAATTGCTAAGTGCTCAAACCTCGGTCTGTGGCCCACCAAACAAAAAGATATTTTTAAAAGCGAGTATTCTGAGATCACGTTCTGTGTGCCACAGTAAAGAGGGAACTTTAAATTTTTGTCATCCCGACGTAGGAGGGACCTTGCTGGGTGGCGAATACAAGCGTTAGGAGAGACCTTGCTGGTAAACCGCTACCTTGAACCAAATACAAGGTCCCTCCTACGTCGGGATGACAAAAAATGCGGGATGACAAAAAATTAAATAACAGACGTTTTTATAAAAAACGGCGATGAGCGAGCATCACTACTTCGTGTACATCACGACCAACCCAACCCGGACGGCGGTGTATACCGGCATGACCAATGATTTGGTGGCGCGGCTTCAGGAACATTACGAAAACCGTGGAAACCCCGAAACATTTGCTGGTAAATACCATTGTTACCACCTGGTGCATTGGGAGCATCATCCCTACGTGCGCAACGCAATTGCCAGAGAGAAAGAGATTAAAGGTTGGCGACGGAAAAAGAAAAACGCCTTGATTGCGGAGTACAACCCCGAATGGCGATTCTTAAACGCCGAAATACAGCATTGATGCCCTTCTTTTCTTTACTTCTTTTGTCACCCAATTTTTTTGTCACCCAAATTTTTTTTGTCATCCCGACGTTAGGAGGGACCTTGCTGGGTGGCGAATACAAGCGTTAGAAGAGACTTTGCTGGTAAACCGCTACCTTGAACCAAATACAAGGTCCCTCCTACGTCGGGATGACAAAAAAAATTTAGATGACAGAAAAATTTGCGTGACAACTTCACCCCACGTACCCCTGCTCCGTTGTTCGGAGGAGGGCCAGGGCGGTGAGGGTGTCGAGGAGGGGTTGGACGTTGTCGGGTTTTAACTTCTCAAACCGGGCCGCTACTTGCGCGGTCGTCAGGGGTTGAGGGGCTTGTTGGACGACGTCGCGGACGGCTTGCATTTGCCCGGCCAATTCTTTGGGCCATTCGCGCGGGGCGTCCGGGGTCGCCACGCCTTCCGCAGAAACCGCGTTTGGTAGGGCCAGGCCCAACTGCTGCTGAACCGCCGCGCCGCCGGGTTGTTGGTAGTCGGGGCGGAGGTAGCGGATGTGGCCCGCGAGTTCCTCGGCGGCGCGTTCGTGGTTGAGGCGGACGAGCCGGGTTAGGATTTCGCTTTCGGGTAAATCATTTTGCCAGCCGTAGGCTTCGGCCACGGCGGTATGGAGTTGCTGGTGCAGGCTCAGCACCACCGACGCCAGGCCCTGCTGGTTGATGGTTTGGTCTTTGGCGGTGAGCGCCTCACTCCCTCGTAATTTTTCCACGACGTTGTACAAATCCGTGAGCGTCAGCGTGGGGTGTTGGGCCTGCTGGCGTTTGCGGTGGGCATCCAACTGCTCGGCCAGTTGGCGGAGGCGGGCTTGTTGGGCGGGGGTGGCGTTGGGGAAGGGGAATGGGTCGAAGCAGCGGGTTTTGTTGTAACGGGGCGTGTTTCCGCCTAAATCTCCCCCGGCCGCCAATGCCCAAACAACGTGAATCTGACTTGACAAAATACCCAAATGATACGCATCGTCCAATGCGATTGCAACCAACATATTGTCAGGTAAAAACTCAGCATTCAAAAATTGAAAAAAACGATGCTTGGATGTTTCAACGGTAGCAATGAATCTGGGCAAACCGTGCAGAGCCGCTCTTAACCCACTTCTTGCCTCGCCAAAAACCCACCATTTGTCTCGATAGCTTGCACGATTATTTTGCTCCCGTTCCGGTTTAACAGTTTGTACTATGTGTTGATAAACTGTCGGGTATTTTTCGAGAATGTTTTGAGAAGTAAGACCGAATAAATCTATGACAAATACACCGCGAGGTACGTCAGTTAAATCTTTACCATTCAAGTATGGGCGAATATGTTTTTCAAGCCCCAAAACTTTTCCTAATCCAAATGAAGTAGCTTGCTCAGGGGTTATGATAAATCCTGCTCCCATCAGCTGAACACCACGGCTACATAAATTTTTGTTCGCTTGAATTGGTAGAGCAGAATCTATTGCTGCTCCAATCGTCAAATCAGGCAAAATTCGTCCTTGCTGTTCGGTAAACGTCACCTCAACGGCTTCTTCGCCCACAGGCAACGTTTCGTTCCGAACGGTCACGGGGTTGGGGGGGGGGGGGGGGGGGGGCGGCGCGCCG
>JAJAZB010000522.1 GCA_026785975.1 Cytophagaceae bacterium
CGTTGGCACCGGGTAGCGGGCCACCATCGGCATCGGCAACTTTCCCGCTGATCTGCCGGTCCTGGGCAAAAACCAGCGCTTTTCGTCGAAAAACGAATTTATTGGCAACTGGCTAAAAATAGGCTCTTTTACGAAAAACAACGCCGTTTCAGGAAGGTAAACCTGACACATAATTACCAAATTTTCCCGGCAGTTGCAAACGAAAATCGACGCTCCACCTGCACCAGGATTGAGCAGAATGCACCCCAACTCAATCATCCGTCCGTGCCCCCGCAGGCAATTCCAACGGGTTTTATCCGTTTCTGGCACGATCCTGGCTCGCCCGGAACGAAACCCCGCGCCGGATTTTCTCCTATCTTTGTGCGTTCCCATCGCTTCTGAACCCTTTTTATGCAGTCGATCCACTGGAAGAAATTCCTACCTCACCTTCTCGCTATCCTCAGTTTTGTTGTGCTGGCCGCGATCTACGCCTCGCCCGCTTTGCAGGGCAAACGCCTCACGCAACACGACTCCATTCAGGCCGAATCGGCCGCCCGCGAGTTGAAACTTTATCACGCAAAAACCGGCGAATGGTCGGGTTGGACCAACTCGATGTTTAGTGGGATGCCCGCCTACCTCATCGTGGGCGACTATCCCCAAAGCCTGGGAACCCGCCTGGGGCAAGTGCTGGGGGGATTTTTGCCCGAACCCATCAGCCACCTTTTCACGATGATGCTCGGTATGTACGTTTTGGCACTAGCGCTGGGGGCGCGGGGCTGGCTGGCGGTGCTGGGGTCGGTGGCGTACGCGTTTACGTCGTACAATTTGATGTACATCGAAGCCGGGCACATGTCCAAAATCATCGCCCTCGCCTGGACCCCCGGCGTGGTGGCGGGGGTGTTGTGGGGCTTGCGCGGTCGTCCGGTGCTGGGCGGGGCCGTGCTGGCGCTGTTTCTGGCGTTGCAACTCTACGGCAACCACCTGCAAATCACGTATTATCTGTTCATCGCCCTGCTGGTTTTGATTGTCATCGAGGGCGTTGCGGCCTTCCGGGCCGGGCGCGTCAAGTCGTTTGGCCTGGGTTTGGCCGCGCTGGGTGTCGGCGCTTTACTGGCCGTGGGCACGCATTCAACCCGCCTCTGGACCACCCAGGAATATTCCCGGTACAGTATGCGTGGTCCCAGCGAACTCACCAAAACCGCCACGGGCCAGGCACCCAGCGCGGGTTTGGAGAAAGATTACGCGTTTTATTACAGCTACGGCAAGGCCGAAAGTTTGACGCTGCTCATCCCGGGTTTCTACGGCGGCTTTTCCAACGGGGGCCTCGATACCAAATCGGCCACGTACAAAGCCATGACCGAACGGGGCGTCGACCCCGCCGCCGCCCGGCAGTTTGTCGAACAGGCCGCGCCGATGTACTTCGGTTCGCAGCCCGGCACGTCGGGCTTTGCCTACGCCGGGGCCATCGTTCTGTTTTTGTTTGTGCTGGGTTGCTTTATCCTCCGCGACCGGATCCGGTGGTGGCTGCTCGGCATGACGGTGCTGTACCTGATGCTGTCCTGGGGCAAGAATTTTGAAATCCTCAACAACTTGTTTTTCAGCTACTTCCCCGCCTACAATAAGTTTCGGGCGATGACGATGCTGCTGTCGGTGATTCAGTTGTTCATCGCGGCGGGGGCCGTTTTGACGTTGAAACAACTCGTTGACGAGCGACCAAACTGGACTCAAATCAAGCGCCCGTTTCTCATCAGCCTGGGCCTCACGGCGGGGCTATCGCTGCTGTTGGGCCTGTTGCCCACGGTATTCATGACCTTTACGGCGGAAAACGACGCCGCCATTCTCGCCCAGATTTTTGGTAGCCCCGACGCGGGCAATCAGTTTGTCGAATTCATTCGGCAGGATCGGGAAAGCCTGTTCCGGGGCGACGCCTTCCGCTCCGCCTTCCTGATTTTGCTGGCCGCCGCCGGGATTTGGGCGTACCTGACTAATCGCCTCAAAGCCAACATCCTGCTGCCCGTGCTGACCGTTCTCGTGATTGGCGACCTGTTTCTGGTGGACAAACGCATCCTGAACGACGACGATTTCAAAACCAAAACCGTTCAGCAGCAAACCTACGCGCCCACGCCCGCCGATGAGCAGATTTTGCAGGACAAGGCGCTGAGCTACCGGGTTTTCGACAACACGACGGGCACGTTTAGCGATGCCCGCGCCAGTTACTTCCACAAGTCGATTGGTGGCTACCACGGCGCTAAAATGCGTTCGTTCATGGACGTCGTTGAAAATCAGTTGAGCAAAAATCCGATGAACATTCAGGTGCTCAATATGTTGAATACCAAATATTTTATTGTCGCTAATCCGCAAACGGGCCAGGCCGGGGTTCAGCAAAACCCGGATGCGCTGGGCAACGCCTGGTTTGTCCGAGACTACCGCCTCGTGGCCAACGCCGACGAAGAAATGGCGGGCCTGACCAACCTCAATCCCCGCAACACGGCACTGGTCGATAAACGCTACGCCGAATACCTGAACGGCCTGAAAATCACTCCCGACAGCGCCGCCAACCGCATCGAATTGACGGACTACAAACCCAACGCGCTGACTTACAAAAGCACCACGGGCAGCCCCCAACTGGCGGTTTTCTCCGAAATTTACTACCGGGGCAATCAGGATTGGAAGGCGTTTATTGATGGAAAAGAAGTGCCGCATTTCCGGGCCAATTACCTGCTTCGGGCGACGGTGATTCCGGCGGGGACCCACACCATTGAATTCAAATTTGACCCTGCCGCCGTGCGCGTGGGCCATCAGATCGACTTGATTTCTTCGATTCTTTTAGGGGTGTTTTTGGCACTGGCCGTGTTTATTGAAGTCCGGCGGAGACGCCGGGCCGTGGCTACGGTTGCTTGAATGGAGAAGCGTTGACAAGGCTGCGCGCCTTGCTTTAAAAAGTTGTCAACGCTGTCAACTCAACCCGCCTCTACCCATGATTCGCCTCAAAGTTTGCTGCATTGCCTCACCCGAAGAGGCCATCGAAACCGTCCAGCCGTTTGGTATCGACGTGTGCAGCGGGGTGCGGACCAACGGGGCGTTGGACGAGCGGAAGTTGGCGGTCCAGTTAAGGCCCGCGATTCCCAAACGATTCAGCCCATATCGGTGGTGCTGGTTTCCGAGGAACACGCATTTATGTAGGTTAGGGCACAGACCTCAGTGTGGGACTTTCGCACAAAGCACTTCTAAGCGAAAGTCGTATCAATAAATTCACCAGGTTTTTAGCGGTCCGCCGCGCGGCAGCACACCACTTGAGGTAACTTAATTCTGCGCACTTATTTAGCTCCTTAGGTTACCGTCGTAATTTCTTTGGGAATATCCAGAACTGATGTTGAACAAAAATACGCGCTTGTCGCTGGGTTCGTTATTGTAGTTGATCCAGGACCTCCCTGCTTTTGATTCATCGTTCAATTCGGAGGGAAGAAGTGCTGGTTCTGAAGCTGTTTAGGATTCTGAAAAAGTGCGTGAAGGCGTCCGAGACTTTTTCACGACAAGGGTCAGACGGAACGTCGGACCTGAAACGCGGGCTAAGCGGCGTAATTTTTTTAGGCCAGACCGTCTTTATTGGGAAATTCTAAACAGCCTCAATAAAATAAAAATGACTTTTGTCAAATTTGGCATGATTATTGGGGCAGTTCGTAGAACCGCATTCCAATATCCCCAGCCCAAGTGACCCGAAAAATCTATGATAAGGCCCCAAAAAAGGCGCGCGACTGACGATAACAGCCCTATTTCTGAATCAGTGAACAGCAGTACCAGCATGAGCGAGGTCGAAATAGCCAGTGAAGTCCTCACCCTGATTTCAAAGCAAGATCCGCAGGGTTCGGTCATTGACGCGCTATTTCGTGAGTTTACGCGGCCTAAACTGAATCGACGTCCAATCCAGGAGGACTTAGATGCCTCGGACTACGAAAGAATGTTCAGAAAGGCACTCATTGAACTTCAGTACACCGGCTTGGTGTCGATTTCTGCGCTGGATGTAAATACGGTTAAGTTGACCCCCTCAGGGCGCCGGGCCGTAGTGGTCGGTTTACTGGAATGGAAGCAGCAGGAATACGAAGCGCAACGCCAGAGAGAAGAGGATCTGGGCCGTCAGATTGTTTCCCGGCACCGGGCCACCGTGGGCAGTTGGTTGAGTAGTCTGGCCGCGCTGATTTCGCTTCCGATTAGCCTGGTCGCCCTGATGAATTCCTACAACAATCAACCTAAACCGGACTTAAAAAGCCTTCAGGATTCGATCAAGGTTCTGAATGCACGGGTGGATTCACTCTCGGCGCAACCAAAGCCGATCAACCAGAATCCTGCCCAATTGCCCTGAAAAACTTGTCAGGGAACCTGGTGTTGAAGGCCGATTGGTCATTTTTTTGAACGGGAAGACTCCGAATCATTCTTACTCAAATCCACGTTTACCGGCCCTGTGTAGCCCAATCGCTCAACAGAACGAGGGTAACTCGATGCGTTTCAAATAAGGATTTAAGCGACGAGGATTGCGAAAAGGCCCCCACCGATTCAAATCATTACCCTCTGAATCGTAAAAGACCTCCACCCAAAAATTATCCACGGCGTAGAGGTTGACGTAGTAGCTTTCTTCGAGCCGGGTTTCGAGGTAAATACCTTGTCCAAAAATGGCCTCGGATTGGCTCCGCTGGTCTAATCGGGTGAATTCGTAGAGTGTCATCGTGATGAGTGGTTGCAGCGGCTAAGATAGCATACAGAACTAAATGACATTCAACTTTTATGTTATTTTTATGTGATATTTATCCGATAAGTTAATTGCTTTCACGACTCCAAAAAAGTTGATCGAAGGGGCATCAATTTCCGGCTAAACGGATTTAGCCCTATTTTGCGGCGATAATGGAATCGCGGCTGTACCACTCCCCTTTTTTCACCGATACGCAGGTTATTGCCGAAGGCCGTGCCCCCGGTCGCCTCGACGTCATGGGCGGTATCGCCGATTATTCCGGCTCGCTGGTGTTGCAAATGCCCCTGACCGAATCGACTACGGTGCAGGTCGCTTTTCGCGCCGATGCCCTGCTGCGCATTCACAGTGTTGAAGTCGGCGCTACCTTTCAATGCCCGCTGAGTACCCTGTCAACCGATTCGTACCCAATGCTCCGCGACAGCCTCCTGCGCCTACCCGGTGGGCGGTGGGCCGTATACGTCGTGGGCTGCCTGGCGGTGCTGGCGCGGGAAAAAGGCATCGCATTGCGCGGCCTTGATGTTTTCGTAAAATCGGACGTGCCGCTGGGCAAAGGCGTTTCCTCGTCGGCGGCCCTGGAAGTCGCCGCGCTGAAGGCACTCTGCCAACTTTACCAAATTCAACTAACCGGGACCGAATTGCCCAAACTGGCTCAGCGAGCCGAGAATTTGGTGGTCGGGTCGCCCTGTGGTTTGATGGACCAACTGACCGCGTGTTTTGGCAAAACCGGTCATTTGCTGCCCATCGTTTGCCAGCCCGACCTGCTGCGTCCGCTCATGTCCTTGCCCGACGGCCTGCGTTTCGTGGGCCTCGACAGCGGGATTCGCCACGCCGTGAGCGGAGCCAGTTACGGGCAGGTACGCACGGCAGCCTTCATGGGGTACAGCCTGATTGCCCGGCGCGAGGGCATTTCAATGGCTGATTTACAACACGCCCGCCGTACCGGCGATTGGTCGTCGCTGCCCTACGGCGGTTTTCTGAGCAATATTTCGCCTCCGATGTTTGAAGAACGCTATTCGGCGTTGTTGCCCGAAATGGTAACGGGACAGGATTTTTCGGAACAATTTACGTCGACCATCGATTCCGTTTCCAGCCTTTCCCCCACGGTGAGTTATGCCGTGCGAGCCTGCACGGCGCATCCCGTGTACGAAAATTTCCGGGTGACCACCTTTGCCGCCCTTCTCGAAAACCTCTCCGCCCCACGTTTGCGTCGCGATGCGGATTACCGTCACCAAATACTCACTGCATTGGGTGAATGGATGTACGCGTCGCACGCCAGCTACTCGGCCTGCGGACTGGGCAATGCCCACACCGACGAGTTGGTCGAAATCGTGCGCCGGGCGGGACCAGAAGCCGGGGTATACGGAGCCAAAATCACGGGGGGCGGCAGCGGCGGCACGGTCTGCGTACTGACGTATGGTGAGGAGGGCCTGGTCACGGCCCGGCAACTTTTCGCCGATTACGTCGCCCGGCACCGCTTCAAGGGTTTGAAGTTTTTTGGGTGAAAAGCCTTTTTGTCATGGCTCCGGCCACCCGGCCCGGGGGGTTGGGGGGGCGCGCGGGGGGGGGGGGGTTGAAGGTGGCGCGGCAGCGGGGGGTGAGAAAAAAAAAACC
>JAJAZB010000523.1 GCA_026785975.1 Cytophagaceae bacterium
AAGCCACACTGATGAGTACCACCGTCCAGTCGGTCAGGTTGCCGCGTTCGTTCTGAGCCTCGATGTAGGCCACCATCAGGGCGGGATTCATCACTTCGGAGCCGATGCGGTAGTTGGTCAGAAACTGACAAATGGTGTACGCGTCGCTGCGCCAGACCACGTTAGGTCGCCCCGCCGATTTCGCGTTGGGGGGCGTTACGGGTTCGTCCAGTTGGCCGATTAGGGCGGTGAGGGCCTTGAAATTATGAATGAACAGCTTCTCCTGCATCGGCAGCCGGTGCGCCTGTTCGAGTTCGGCGGAGTAGCTGAGTTCGACTTCCTTTTTGTACCTGAACTTGTTGATGGCCGTAATTTTCAGCACGTCGGGGTGCGCCCTGATTTTCAGGCCGTAATCGCACGGGGTGCGGTTGAGTAGCCACATGTCGTCAAAATCCCGGCGTAACTCTTCCGAGGCGAGCGTGATGAATTCGTACCACTTGATGAGTTCACCCGAAGTGAATAAGCGGCACAAATCCACGTAGCCGGGCCGGTAGCCAAACCAGCGGCCCATTTGCATGAGTGTGTCGTACATTTTTGAAGCCCGCAGGTAGTAACTCACGCTCAACCCTTCGAGCGTGAGGCCCCGCGAGAGTTTGTCGCCGCCCACGGCAATGACCGAGAGGTAGCGGGGCGGGGTTTCTTTTTCGGCCAAATCGTAATCGAGCGGCGAGATGTTGCGGTACGACAACCCCGCCACGTTTTTCTCGCCATGAATGGCCCGCACCTCGATTCCCGCCACGGCCCCGAACAGGAACGGTTCCACCTCGGCCCAGGTCAGGGGCCGGAGGTCTGGGTCCTGGTAGGCGTTGGGATCGGCCTGCGCCATCGCCCGAATTGTTGCCGTGACCGGCTCGAATTCCGTTCTCCAGAGGCCCTCCAACTCGGCCCGGATGGCTCCCTGGTTGAATTCGATCTGCCGCTGGGCTTGCTTCAATTCCTCGTCCACGAGGCGGGCAGCGGCGTCCATCCAGCGTATAAACCGCGTGACGTGGATGAGCATCGACTGGTGCGCGAGTTGCCCCCGCGCCTGCCGGGCGGCCCCCACCAGCAAAAAACACCGGATGGCGTAGCGCAGCGAAGCGGGCAGAGCCGTGGGCAGGGCGTCGTCTTTTTTGTGCTTGTCAGGCACGAAGTGAACGTAATCGGCCCCGAAACGGGCCGGATCCGTAAGGTTGATTACCAGCGGCAGCGGCTCCTCCGCGTTTTCGCTACGGGCGGCGGCGGGCAGGCCAAACAGTTTCGTCGGGCCGATGTAATTGGAGGGAGCCGGGAGGTTGACGATAAAATCGGAGGGAAACAAATCCTGCCCGACCGAGAATTCAAAGTTTTTCAACTTCTCGTTCAGCCCCTTCGCCACCTCTTCGGGCAGGATCGGAATGTAAATGTTGGCGAAGGGCGTGGCGGTATAGCCCACGTAAGCACTCTGCTCAAACAAGGCCAGCAGTGCCCGAATGTAGCCATTGATCGTTGAAATTTTGTCCTTGCTCACGTTGATCGAGGCGTTGTCGGCCTCGTCGTCGATGAGAAACTGGGGTACGCGCTCAATAAGCTTTTTACCGTCGGGCTGGGTATCGCCCCAGCCCGCCAGCCACTGAATCAGGTTGCGGAGGATCGCCCCGTTTTTCTTCACCACCAGCACAATCGGATCGGTACCTTTCAGGTTGTGGCTGGTTTGAGCCGTTGGTTTCCTGAAATCGCCGTCGAGGTGGCTGGTGGTTAGGGGCTGCGCCGGGAGGTTGCGGTCGTAGTTGCCCACGCCGATGCGGTTGTGCGCTTTGAAAAAATTAGTCGCCGTGCGCGAATCATAACCCAAAAAACCCTCGTCCACCCGAAGCTGGGTTTGGGCGCGGAGGCTGTCGTGAACGCCCGCCAGCACGATCACAAGTTTGTAGCCCGCATCGACGGCTTTGTTGATAAGGCCGATGTAATTGCCCGTTTTGCCCGACTGCACCTGCCCCACCACCATGCCGCGCCGGTTCCAGGGGCCGGGCGTTTGGGGGTTCACGAGGCGGTCGAGGATGTCGTCGGTGAGGTTGTCGGTTTGATTGAGCGTGGGGGCAGCGATTTTCTTTTCCAGGAAAAGCCGGTACCGGTGCCAGAATTTCCAGGGCAACCCGCCGCTGGCGCGGCGGGCTTTCACCCAGGGTTCGGGCCGCGTTTTGGGATCTTCCAGAATCCGGTAGTCGTCCAGAAACACCGAGAAGTTGGCTTGCAGGTAGCGAATGATTCCCTCGCGCTCCGGCTCCAGCGCCGGGTACAAGCCCAGGAACTGATCGACGGTAGCCGCAATGCGACCCTGGGTTACGTCGGGGGTCTGGGCCAGTACTTTGGCGCAGAGGTCTTTCACGAGGTCGGTGGTCATAGCGCGGCGATGAGTTCGGGGTAGTCGTTGAAGGGTTCGATGAAGTGCAATTCGCGGCGGGCTTCGGCCTCGGTCAGGTGCTGTCGCAGGCTTTCCCACACGATGCGCAGGGCGGAAGTCAGTTCACCGGGGGCGCTACCCTCGAACGGACGCGCCTGTACGTCCGGTTTTTCGGTTTCGTTAAGGGCGATGAGCGGCACCGGCACGGTTTCTTCGATTAACCGGAGCAGGGCTGGCTGGCTGATACGGTCAGGATCGGCAAGCAGGCGTTGCACGAGTGGATGCTCGCGATTGATGACGTAGAATCGTTTCCCGTGCTTGAGTTTTTCGATCCACACTGCCGTAAACGTGCCACTCAGCGAGCGCTGCATCACCTTGCCCCGGTGCCGGTACACGGCCACGGCCCGTTGCCGCACGTCGTCGGCGATGCGTTGCAGGTTGGGGCGCAGGGTGGTGGGTGGGCGGGCCACCGACTTTTTGATATCAATCTGCCATTCCTGGTCGAGCGAGGCGGGCAGATCCACCCGAATGCGGGCCAGTTTGTAATGCTCTTCCTTGCGGTACAGCCCGAGCCAGTCGCCCGCTACCAGGAGACGCTCGTTGCGGTACACGTAAAAACCCTGCTGGGCATTCCATCCGCGCGGCCCGGCGGCGGCAGTGTGCTGGGGCGGGCTGAGTTTGGAAACGTGGGGCAGCACAAAACCCTTCACCCCCACGCACCCTTCGGCCAGGGTTTCTTCGGCCAGCGGTTGGGTAGCGTCTTCGCCGGTCAGGAAGGGATCCCAGGCTTCCAGGGGGCGGTCGTTCACCCGAATTTTAACGCGTCCGTCGCTCAGGAAGCGGTGAAACACCATCGAAAGGTGCTCCTTCACGCCCGCCGCTGCCTTCAGAAACGCGTCGAGGTGGTGGGTATTATCGCGCGAAGTCCGGGCGGTGAGCCGATCGAGGGCCTCCCACAGCACCACCGTGCCGGATTCCTGCGCGGCCAGTTGTCCGATCAGTTCGGGCGGCGGCGAAAGTTGGACGAGTTCCCAGCGGTCAGTTTGGGCCACGTGGTCGAGATCCCAACTCCAGTGGCTGACTACCCCGCCCCTGGGTTTGGAAAGCAGCGTCAGGCGGCGGCATTGAGAAAACGAAGCCGTTTTCAGCCCCAGACCAAAGCGTCCCAAATCCTCCGGTGCCCGTACCCAGTCCGGCCCTTTGGTGCCGGGGCGCAGGGCCTCCACCAGTTCGTCCTCGCTCATGCCGCGCCCATCGTCGCGGATAGCGATGGTCGAGGCCGGGCCTTGCCAGTTAAACTGAATGGAGAGGGTGGTGGCTTGGGCGGAGAAGTTTCAAGCCAGGAAATACAAATGGCTCGGTTGAAATTCGTTTTTTTGAAAGTGCGGCTGGTCAGCGTTGACCCACCGCACACCCTTCGACTTCGCTCAGGGTGACAGCCGCGTCTTAAAACTCAAGCAACTTCGATTAAAAAGAATAATCGTAAAACTCATCTCGAAAACCAATTTTCAACAAATGTCCTCCCAAGTAATAATTTCCGTCTTTCCGCAACGTGGCTTTTTCTGGTACAGCTTCAGGGTCAGGTTTGTAGGAATATTCTTGCAGGCCTTTTTCAAAATTCAATTCCAATCGTTCGGCAAGATCACGGGTCACGAAAATGCACTTTCTTTCAACGCTCGTCACCGTGTACGCCCGGCGATCCGACCACAAAATCAGCGTTGCTCCGTCACCAACTTTTGGCAAAGTCAGCTGACTATCAGCGTAAATTAAGTTTGTGAGTGTTCCGTATTTCATGGTTGAAAACGATTTAATCGGTACTCGATAAACTCCTTTTTGGGATGATAACTTTTGGGCAATCGAATACTTTGGTGTTCAAATCGACCAAAAAACTGCTGATAAAACTCTTTGGGTTGTTCTTTTTTTAACCGGCCAGAAATCAACAGTTTGTAATCGGTATCGATGCAAATCAATCCGTTTTCATAGGCGCGGTCTTACAGATTGGATAGGCAAATTCCATTTTCGGGGTTCAACCGTTCTGCTTCATTCTCCGACCAGGGGACGATGTGGCCAGCGACCAATAATTCAGGCAGGTCAATCCCAGAAATCGCGCATTGATTGGAATAGGTTTTCAAAATCATTTGACGGAAAACACTCTGGTTTACCCGCGTTTTCACCGCCCTGATTTTTACCTCTCCTTTCAAATTCTCAACGTCGAATACGATTTCTGGATACTTTTCTTCGAGCGTTTTATGCTGATAATCAGCCAAAATCCGCTCGCTTTCAAAAACCAACGTCTCCTGATCGTTGATAAATTCATCCCAAATTGCCTGCACTTGCCGAACGCCGTTTTTCAGACCGACTATTCCGCGCTGTTGGTGGTACGGGTCAACGTGCGCGTAGTTGTTGAGCCGCATCGAAACGGCGTTGTCGGTTCGGCCAATCAACTCCGCCAGCGCCTTGACTTCGGGCGTTCGTTTGTCCAGCTTTCCGAAAGGCAGTTTGAGATAGAGATTGAAAACGACGATAAGTTCGTCGCGAGTCCAGAGCGCGTTGGTCATGCTAAAATATTAATGAGATTCCGGCTTCCCCGCCAGCCGGTTGCCGTGCAAATGGCTGGCTTAGTTCGTTGTAAAACAGAAAGTTAAGAACAAGTAAACGGTAAAATCTTGCTGAAAATAGGTTGAAGCAACGAGGTTTGCAACCAGTTAACGGCTCCGGTCGGTGCGGACACCGACCGGAGCCTTAGAATTAGCGGGTTGTTTGAAGGTTCTGCTTTACCGCTGAATCGACCGGTAGGCAAAAAACAGCCCCACCACCGCGAGTACCGCCACGCCCACCAACGCAGGAGTTAACTGCCCTTTTTTTGGAGCCAAAACCTTGTCGGTCGTCGGCTCCGTCTGCGGTTTGTACGTCCCATCGGTCACGTCCAGAATGAGCCGCGCTGTTTCCTGGGGAAGATCCAATTGGGGAAAGTGACCACTGGGCGAAAACCAATGCAGGTGCGCATCAGGAAACAAACTCAACGCCAATTTCGACTGATTGGGCAGACAAACCCGGTCCTGACGGCCCCAACCAATCACCAATGGCGACTGGATGGAACCCGCCGGAGCGCCCTGCTGCTTTTCGCCATGCGCCAGATTTTCCAATAGTTCGGTAAACGTTGGCGTGGGAACAAACGTCCGCAACTCGTCCAAAGCCACCTGAGCGGGAATATTCCAGGGCCGCACCGAGAACTGGGCCAACAGCACCGTCCGGCCCACCGCGTTTTCGGTCAGCACGGGTAAAATGGGTTGCAGTCGGTCAACGAGTTGGGCCGAAAGTCGCACAGAGTGGTAGAAAAACGGAACCTCCCAGCCCTGCCAGAATCCACCCGGATCGAGCGACACGACCGCGCCCAGTACGCCCCCGCGACGGGCCAGTTCGAGCACCAACCTCGCCCCCATCGAACTGCCAACGGCATCGAT
Source organism: Cytophagaceae bacterium (assembly GCA_026785975.1). GTDB lineage: Bacteria > Bacteroidota > Bacteroidia > Cytophagales > Spirosomataceae > JAJAZB01. Next base: position 5,866 of record JAJAZB010000523.1, read on the forward strand.
GCCGATCAGGTCGTTTTCTTCCAAAAAATCGGTTATCGCATCGGCGAGGGTTCGGATGGATACCTCGCCATCCAGGGCGGGCGTGTTGCCGAAGCCGGGTAAGTCGAGGGCAATTACGTCACGTTCGGCGGCCAGCGTGTCGATAATCAGGTTCCACGAACGGTGGCTGCTGCCAATGCCGTGAACCAGCAACAGGGGTTTGCCGGTACCCCGCCGGATGTAATGCATATCCATTTGAAGATAGTTTTGTTGAATGAATGGTTTAATTTCTGTCAAAGCCGAGCAGGTTAACGAGTGCGATGGAAAGCGCGTTTTTAAACAAAAGTGCCCCGGCAAACCGCATTCGCTTACCGGGTCATTTTTGGTTAAGAATAGCCTATTTCGAAGCCAGAATCGTAATCGGCTCAATCACCGGATCGCTGGCCAGCAAGTCCGCCGCGTTGGCCATCAAAGCCGCCGCAATGGGGCCGTTGAGGTGCGCCTGACGACCGGCATCGTCGGGAAACGTGTCGAAAATACCGAATGTCGATGGCCCGATCTGAATGCCGTACCAGGTAATCGTGGCCGGTTCGTTCTGCGCTAAGGGCAGACCCGACTTTAGAAAATCGGCCACTGCCTGCTCTTTGCCCGGTTTAGCTTCCAGGCGAACTAATAATCCTACGGTAACCATGATGTGGAGGTTTTGGTATAAAACTAATGAGGAAACTAAATGCCTCTGTCAAAACGCTTCCGAGCGTTTTGACAGAGGCATGGCCTCGTTTAAAAAAGTGTTCCGCAGGAAGACTCACAGTAAAAAAGACGCGGGTTGCCCGGATGCTGAGTAGATTTTATGCCGCCGAAGGCTTTCCTCATTCAAACCACTACCCACGGAAAGCAGAGCAATAGCCACTTGGAAAACAAGCGCATTCTGTCTACTTTTCGACCCCTGAAATGACTCTTCACCTCCGTTCAAACCGCATGACGACGATCACCCAACTCAAAAAGCCCGGCCTGATTCTCCTGCTCGCCGCCGCTACCGCCGCCGGATTTTACGGTTGCAAAACGCCGCAGGTCGCCACCAAACAACCTCAGCCGACAGCCGCCACGCCCCAACCCGCACCC